>NZ_JBHUYJ010000165.1:0-10383 GCF_042668715.1 Streptomyces sp. NPDC057271 | reverse complement strand
CAGGCTCGAAAGAGGACTCAGCAGGGACGACGACCTCACTCACGCCTACCGCAAGTGGCTCCAAGCCGCTTGACAGCAATAGGAGCATCAGCGGGCCGCTTGTCGGCGTGACGTGCCACCGGCAACCGGCTCAGGTCGCCGACGGCTCGTCCGGTGTCAGCACGTCGAGTGCGCGGTCGAGGGCGTCGAGGAGTGAGGTCTGTTCGGCGGGTGTGTAGAGCATCCGAAGCGCGAGCCCGTCGCTGAGCGCGATGACGGCATCGGCGGTGGCTCCGGCGCCGGGGCAGCCGACGCTGTCGAGCCATGCCGCGAGGACCTCCCTGACGTCCTGGTCGACCTGGCGTCGGATCGCGGCGAGACGGGGGTGGTGGGCCGCCTGTACGGCGAAGGCAAGCTGTGCGGCGGCTTCGGCGCGGCGCTCGTCGTCCAGCGGGAGCGTGGTGAGGACCAGCTCGCGCAACGCCTGGCGCAGCGGGAGGCCGGTGTCCACGAGCGCCATGCGCTCCTCGACGCGCTCACCGGCGAGTTCGGCGGCGAAGACCAGCATCTCCTCCTTGGAGCGGAAGTACTTCTGCACCGCCCCGGCGGACCGGCCGCTGGCCGCGGCCACGGTGCGCACGCTGATCTGGTCCAGGCCGCGCTCGGCGGCGAGTCGCAGCAGCGCGGCGCCGATCTGTCGGCGCTGCTCGGGCCGGTCGACTGTCTTCGGCATGGGCCGCCTTCCCTCTTTGAGATACAGTCGTATTCTAACGATGAACGGGGAAGACGATGGACGACGGCCACAGCGAACCCTCCACGCCCGCGGTGCGCGTCTCGGACGCCGACCGCGATCGGGTCCTGGGCATCCTGGCTGCGGCGCTGGCCGAAGGCCGGCTCGACGCCCCGGAACACACGAGCAGGGTCCAGGCGGCCCTGCGCGCACGCACTGCCGACGACCTCGGCACCCTCACCGCCGACCTGCCGGCCCCGACGCCGACCCGAGCGGAAAGGGGCCGAAGCGACATGGCGGAGTGGCTCGCGGAGTGGCGGTACTGGCTCGGCGGGCTGGTGATCATGTCGGCTGCCTGGGGCGTGCGCTGCCTGCAGAAGGGGGAGTTGACGTACTACTGGCCGGTCGCCCCGCTGGGGGTGTGGGCGGCGGTCCTCCTCGCCGTGGCGATCTGGCCCCGCCGCGGCGACGAGGGCGGCAAGAGCTGACCGCGCCCGGGGCCCCGCAGACGATCACCGCGCGCCGGGTGGTGCCACGGGAGGGTGAAATGCGACGCTGTTCGGATGAACATCCCGTTCCTGGACAACTGGCGCAAGCGGCATGAGGCCGAGCACCCCCTGGCCGCGGCCTTCGATCGCGACCCCGAGGGAGTGGGTGAGCTGCTCGCCGAGTGTGAGCTGCTGCGCGCCAGGGTCCAGGACGCCGGGGTGACACTCGACGACACCCCGCAGTCGCTCGCCGCCCTCGATCAGCTCCCGCCGCGCTGGCGCGACGATCCGGAGGAGCTGCCCTGGCTGGGCAACGACGCCGGGCTCTATCTGGGCACCGTCATCGTGCGGAACGTGCCAGGTGCGAGCTGGCAGGTGTGGCCCGGCGGGCAGCCCGTGGTGCGGCTGGCCTCCGGTCGTGAGATCAACGCGGTCGAGGCGGGGCTCGAGTGGGCCATGAGCGGATCGCCCGAACTCTCCCAGGTGTACGGGGAGGCCGCCGAGTTCTGACCCCTGGCGCACCGCCCCCGGCCGGTCACGCACCACCCCCTTGCAGTAAATACGGCTTATGCCGCTCTTATGCGTGTCGAGCGTGAAGCCCCTTTCGGGATGGATAGTTTGCGCTGACCTCGACAGAGCCGAGAAGGGGGCAGGGGAGCGTATGACAGTCGTCGCCGATCCGTTGATCGAGCTGCGTGACGTCAACAAGCACTACGGCACCGTGCACGTGCCGCAGGGGATCACTCTCACCGTCGGCCGCGGGGAGGTGGTCGTGGTCGTCGGACCGTACGGATCGGGCAAGTCGACGCGCTGCCGGGCCGTGAACCGCCAGGTCCGCAAGCGCAGGGCGCCGCTCCTCGGCGAGCCGGCCTCCGCCCTCGACCCGGCGATGTCACGTACGAGGAGTTCCCGCACGCGAACAAGCTGATCGCGTCGAACCTCGACCGCGACCTGCCGATCATCCCCGTCGTCATGGTCATCCCGCCGATCTGCACCGGGATGTGCGTCCTGCTCTCCTGGCCGCCGCATGGGTGGCCAGGAGAGAGCGGCGCGGTCCCGGGACACAGGCCGTCGACCTCGCTCCGGCCGAACCAGGGACGCTGCTGCCGGGTGGGGCCCTTCCAAGGGCCCGGCCGCCGCGCAGCAGCGCGCAGGGAGCCATACCCGCCCGGCAGCAGCCGGTGATCACTCCGCCCGCAGGGGAACCGCCACGTACGAGGGGTCGGACTCCGGGGAGGAGAAGGTCAGCTGCGCGCCGGTCGGGTTGTGCTCGATGTAGAGCGGGTCGACGGTGTCGACGACCAGGGCGAGACGGTGACCCGCGGGCACGTCGTAGGCCGTGGAGAACAGCTCCAGGTCGACACCGAACGGTGTGCCGGGCGTCTTGCCGTGGAAGGTGTGGGGGGCATTGCTGACCAGCTTGCCGAATCCGAGCGGGCCCACGTCGTAGAGATACGCGACGAGGGTGCCGCTCTCCTTGGTGGAGGTGACCGTGGTGTGCACCTTCACCGTGCCGCGCACCTTCTGGGGCGTGCCGTACCGCTCGGACTGCCACACGCCGGCGAAGGCGCGGGGGAGGAGGGGGATCGAGGCCACGGGCGGGGTCCTGAACAGCTGGTCCAGGAGGCTGGTGAGCATCACGACGCCGCCGTTGGCACCGGAGTCGACGTTCGCCCAGATCCGCTGGGTGCTGCCGAGCGCGAACTTCCGCTCGTTCGCCCCGACCGACTTCCAGTCCGGGTAGCCCTCGTAGCCGCCGGTGGAACGGGACTTGAGCTGGACGGGCTGCTCCCGGTCGATGCCGTTGTCGGTGCCCTTGAGGTAGCGGTCGAACCAGCGGTGGGCGCTCGTCCAGGTGTCGTTGGGCAGTCCGAGCAGACCGGTGGCCTCGGCGGTGGCGTGGTCGCCGGGGCGGAACTCCAGACGCTTGGGGCCCTGGAGCTTCTCGTAGAAGGAGGCGTACTGGTTGGGCGGGAAGATGGTGTCGCCCCAGGCGTTGCCGAGCATGATCGCGGCGCCGTTGGCGTTGATCCGGTCGAGGTAGGTGACCGCGGAGCGCTTCCTGCCCCACTCGATCATCTCCCCCTCCTTGGTGAGGTCGGAGGAGAGGAAGTCGCCCAGGATCTGCTGGAGTTCGGGTCCCGGGCGGCCGGTGAGGTAGCCCGCGCCGCCGAGCAGCCCGGCGGCCTGGAGGTGCTGGGTGCGGCCGCTGTAGATGGACTCGATGAGGTCGGCCCAGCCGCTGAGGGCCGCGACGGCCTTGATCCGGTCGTCGTGCGCGGCGGCGAGCAGGCTGATGCCGGCGCCGTAACTGACGCCCGCCATACCGACCTTCGAGGGGTCGGCGGGGGTGTGGGCCAGGGCCCAGTCGATGACCCTGGACGCGTCGGCGACGTCCTTGGGCCCCGCGGTCTCGATCTGGCCGCCGGACTGCCAGAAGCCGCGCGAGTTGTAACTCACCACGACGTAGCCGGAGTCGGCGAGTTTCCGGGCCTGGGCCAGATACTCGATCTGGGGCATGGCCCAGCTGGTGGGGAGCACGATCACGGGGTAGCGGGCCGAGCCGTCGGCACCGGCGGGGGTGACGACATTGGCCTTGAGGACGGTGCCGCCGTCGCCGGCGATGTCGACGAAGCGTACGGGCGTGCCGGACTCCGCGGCGTGGGCGGCGGGGGCGAGCCCGAGGGCCGTCCCGGCCACCAGGGCGGCCGAGACGGCGAAGACGAGAGATGTACGCACGGGTCACTCCTCACTCGTGTCACTGGTGGGGACAGTGCAAAGTGACCCGACGGTAACCGGCCAGGCTTACCTGGGGTAACTGGTCGGTAAGTTACGCGAGGGTAACGATTGTTGAACGCGAGATCAGCGCAGCGCGCTCTTGGCCTGCCACTCCGTCCAGGAGAGGTTCCACTCGCCGTAGCCGTTGTTCAGCGCCTGCGTCCCCTTGGCGTCGGACCCCGTGATCTCGAAGGGGTCGCCCACCTGCACCGCGTCGTATACACCCCGCGCGTTCGCGTCGCTCATCCCGATGCAGCCGGAGCTCTTGTTGGCGCTGCCGAAGTACGCCGCGTTCCAGGGGGCCGCGTGGGCGTACATCCCCGACCAGGTCAGGCGCATCGAGTAGTCGACCATCTTGTCGTACGCGTCACCGAGGCCGACGGTCTCGGAACGCATGTTGATGGTGCCCTCCTTGGACATCAGGACGGTCCTGCCGCGCCAGGACGCCTTCTCGCCGCCCGGTGTGCCTGCTGACATGGGCACGTCCTTGACGGTCTGCCCGTCACGCAGCAGCGTGAGCCGGTGGTTGTCGAGATCCACCTTGACCAGCTGGTTCCGGCCGATCGAGAACGTGGTGGTGTAGTCGCGGACGAACCAGCCGCCGGCGCCGGAGTCGATCCCGCTCAGCGTGGCGTCGAGGGTGACCTTCGTACCGGACTTCCAGTACTCCTTCGGCCGCCAGTCGACCCGGTCCTTGCCGGACCAGTCCTGCATCCAGCCCCACGAGCCCTCGGTGTTGTCCGAGGTGGTGACCTTGAGGTGCTTCTCGACGTCCGCCTTGTTCTTCACCGGGTGGTCGAACACGATCGACAGCGGCTGGGCGATGCCGACGGTGGTGTTCTTACCGGGTGCCAGGGTCAGCTTGTTGACCTTGTCGGGGGCGGCGGTGGTGAACGCGGCCTTCGCGCTGCCCCCGGCGGCGTCCCGCGCCTCGATCGCGTACGCCGTCCCGGGCGCCGCCCGTCGCGCGGACGTCCAGCTCCTCCCGTCCGCCGCCACCTTCCCCTCCAGCCGGGCGCCCTTGGAGTCGGTGACGTTCACCTCCTTGAGCCGCTCGCCCTCGGCCAGCGTCACGGTGACGGGCTCGCCGGCCCGTGCCTCGTCCCCGGTCAGGTTCACCGAGATCCGCGTCTTCGGCGGGGCCTGCTTGTCGTCACCTCCTGGGCCGCCCGCTCCACCCGAACCGCCGGAACACGCACAGAGCCCCAGGGTCAGGGCGGCGGTGACGAGCAGGGCGGGCGCGGGTATGCGGTTCACGAGGACGACCTCCGGTGGTGATCTCTTGCGGGGGGTGAGAGTGCCGATGGCCGGGATCGGTTCCGAATATGTGGACTATTTCGCTGATGTCGGATGTGACATGGGCGATACCCGACACCCTGCGGCACCCCGCCGACCTGCCATGATGGGCCGGACAACCTCCCGACCCGCGATCGGCGCCATGTCCCCCTCGTCCCACGGCTCGGCGCTGCCGGGTCTCACCGCGTACCAACAGGCCCTGCGGGAGCGGGTTCTGGCCGCACCTCAGGTCGCGGCGCCCGCCCCCTGGCGGTCCGTGTTCGAGACGTGCGCGCCCGTCGGAGGGCTCGTCGGGATCGGGTTCGGGTTGGATCCGGAGCGTGGGCGAGACCTCGTGATGGTCGTCTCGCACGCCGGGCACGGGCTGTTCGACGCCACCACAGGGGAGCGGATCGCTCGGGACCGGGACCCCGAGGGTGAGATCCCCGACGGTCCGGACCTCTCCTGTCCCGGGCTGGGGCCGCTCGCCGGGACACGGGTGCGGATCGCCGGGCTGTACGGAGGCGGGCTGCACACCACCGCCTCCGGCGGGTGGCACGTCGACGTCGTCGGCCCCGACTGGCCGAACGAACGGGTCCTGCTGAGTGCCTTCGGAGGCATGCTCCACCGCGATCCGCACGGCGAGAAGTGGTGGCACGTCTTCCACCCCCGCTGGTCGGAACTGCGCGCCGTCGGCTTCTCGCCCTCCGGGCGGACGCTCGCCGTCGCGACCAGCAGTGACCTCACCCTGTGGACCCGTGCCGAAGCGAGTTGATCCTTCCGGACCTGGTATTCCGGCCGCCGTCGCCGCAAGCTGGGGGCGTGGACAGCGACGAGAGAGTGGACGGCGGCGGCGTGGACGGCGAAGGCCGTGACGTGCCCGACGTCTTCGACCCCCGGATCTACGCCGAGGGGATTCCCCACGAGGCCTTCCGGGCGCTGCGCGACCGGTGGCCCGTCGCCTGGCAGGAGGAGTACGAAGTCCTCGGCTGGCCCGCCGGGACCGGGTTCTGGGCCGTGACGCGCCACACCGACGTCGTACGGGTGCTCAAGGACTCCGCCGCGTACTCCTCGTACCTCGGCGCCACCCAGATCCGCGACCCCGACCCGGCCGATCTGCCCTTCATCCGGCGGATGATGCTCAACCAGGACCCTCCGCGCCACGGCCGGCTGCGGCGGCTCGTCAGCCGCGCCTTCACCCCCGGGCGGATCGAGCGGTTCGCCGGGACCGCGCGGGCGCGCGCCCGCGAGCTGCTGAAGGCAGCCGTCGACGCCGGCCCCGAGGTCGACCTCGTCCACGCCGTCACCGACGACTACGCGCTCCTCAACCTCACCGACCTGCTCGGTGTACCCGCGAGCGACCGGGGCCTGCTGTTCGGCTGGACCGAGCGGGTCATCGCCTACCAGGACCCCGACGAGCCGCCTGTCCTCGACGACCGGGGCCGGCCCGTCAATCCCCGGTCGCCCGCCATGCTCGCCGAGATGTTCGACTACGCCCAGGAGCTCGCCGCGTACAAGCGGAAGAATCCCGCCGACGACATCATGACCACGCTCGCCACCTCGGAACTCCGCCCCGCCGAGCTGGAGATGTTCTTCTTCCTGCTGACCGTCGCCGGCAACGACACGGTCCGCAGCGCCGCCCCCGGCGGGCTGCTCGCCCTCGCCGGACACCCGGACGAACGGCGGCGGCTCTGGAGCGGCGAGACCGGCGTCGAGCGGGCCGTCGACGAACTGCTGCGGTGGCACCCGCCCGTGCTCTCGTTCCGCCGCACCGCCACCCACGACACCGAACTCGCCGGCCGGCCCATCGCCGCGGGTGACAAGGTCGTCGTCTTCCACGCCTCCGCCAACCACGACGAACGCGTCTTCACCGACCCGCACCGGCTCGACCTGGACCGGACTCCGAACCCGCACGTCTCCTTCGGCGAGGGTCCGCACGTCTGCCTCGGGGCCCACTTCGCCCGGCTCCAACTCCGCGTCCTGCACGAGGAGGTACGCGACACCCTGGACGACCTCGTGCTCACCGCACCGCCCCGGCGTCTCGTCTCCAACTTCATCAACGGCGTCAAGACCCTGCCGGTTCGGGTGCGGTAGCGGGGGTTTCGGTCCGCTCGGCCGGCTCGGGCGGCGCGGTCCGAGCGGCCCGCGTGACATCGGCGACCAGCTCCACCACATCGGGGCCGTACGCGTCGGAGTTGACCACCTTGAGGAGGAGGACGAACGGACCCAATCCGTACTTCCGCGCCAACCTCTCGTGGTGCCGGGCGAGATACCGGGTCGCGGCCTGGTTGCTGATCGCGGACTGGCCGCAGAAGAGGAAGACCGGTCGGTCGCCTTCGCCCCCGGTGAGCCGGGCGAGGACCACGTACTCGGTGACTCCCCAGTCCGCACGGTACGTCTCGCCGCCGACGGTGACCATGGTGCGGTCGGCGACCGGTTCGGGGTCCACGTTGATGGTCAGGCCGGGCAGCAGGGACGAGAGGTGCGCGACCATCCGGCGGTTGGACGTCGGTCCGCCGACGCAGAACTCGGTACGGTCCCCGAGACCCTGCCGGATGGCGTCGTGCTGGGCTATGCGGGGGAGCGCCCCGCAGTCCTTGATCAGCGCGGAGAGTTCCAGCAGCGCGGACACGTCGACCGGGTGCACCGCCCCCTCGCTGCCCGCCTTGCGGTTCACCACGAGCAGGCAGTCGGACCCGCCGGGCAACCCGAAGAACGCCTGCTTGCGCCGGAATCCACGACGCCACAGATACGTCCGGGTCAGCCAGCCCAGTGAGGCGCTGACCCCGGTCGCGAGGACCCCCAGCACGACATTGCGCAGGTCTTCATTCATGGGGGCGCATGCTAGCGGCACGGCGCACCGCTGTTCGAGGCGGTCCTGACGTGAGGGCGGGACGGAAGTTACGCTGCGCGGACGGTCGTTGACTGGAGGTACACGTGGGACGCTCCACCGCTCGGAAGGTCTCTCTGCTAGCCGTCGCCGTGACCGTGCTCTCCGTGGGCGCCGCGGCGCCACCGGCCGGCCCCCCGCCACCACCGCCCCCCGTGAAGGAGCCCGTCGCCGTCGGGTACGGCGGAGCCGTCGCCAGTGTCGACGCCGACGCCTCCGCCGCGGGCATCGAGGTGCTCCGCAAGGGCGGCAACGCCGTCGACGCCGCCGTCGCCGTGGCCGCGGCCCTCGGCGTCACCGAGCCGTACTCGGCGGGCATCGGCGGTGGCGGATTCCTCGTCCACTACGACGCCAGGACCCGGACCGTCCGGACGATCGACGGCCGCGAGACCGCTCCCGCCTCGGCGGACGAGAACCTCTTCGTGGAGAACGGCGCGCCCATCCCCTTCGAGGAGGGCATGACCAGCGGCCGGGGTGTCGGGACCCCCGGCACCCCCGCCACCTGGGAGGCCGCGCTCGACGCCTGGGGCACCAAGCCGCTGCGCACCCTGCTCGAACCGGCCGAGCGCCTCGCCCGTGACGGCTTCACCGTCGACGCGACCTTCCGCGCCCAGACGGCCTCGAACGAGGCCCGCTTCCGGGACTTCCCCGCCTCCTCCGAGCTCTTCCTGCCGGGCGGCCGACTCCCGGCCGTGGGATCCGTCTTCAAGAACCCCGACCTGGCCCGTACGTACGACAAGCTGGGCCGCGAAGGCGTCGGCGCCCTCTACCGGGGCCCGCTGGCCCGGGACATCGTCAACACCGTCCGGAAGCCTCCGGTGCGGGAGGGGGCCACGCGTGTGGTCCGCTCCGGCGATCTGACGGAACGTGACCTCGCGTCCTACGAGACCGAACGACGCCGGCCCACCAAGGTCTCCTACCGCGGCCTCGACGTCTACGGGATGGCCCCCTCCTCGTCCGGCGGTACGACCGTCGGCGAGGCCCTCAACATCCTGGAGCGCACCGACCTCTCCGCCGCCCCGCAGGCCGCCTACCTCCACCGCTTCATCGAGGCGAGCCGGATCGCCTTCGCCGACCGGGGCCGCTGGGTCGGCGACCCGGCCTTCGAGGACGTGCCGACACGGGAGCTGCTCTCGCAGCGGTACGCCGACTCCCGGGAGTGCCTGATCCGCGACGACGCCGTGCTCACCAGCCCTCTCGCGCCGGGTGACCCGCGCCACCCGGCGGCCTGCGCCAGCGGGGGGACGGCCGCACCGACCACGTACGAGGGCGAGAACACCACGCACCTCACGGTGGCCGACAGGTGGGGCAACGTCGTCGCCTACACGCTGACCATCGAGTCGACGGGCGGCAGCGGGATCACCGTCCCGGGCCGGGGTTTCCTGCTCAACAACGAGCTGACCGACTTCTCCTTCGCCCCGGCGAACCCGGCCGTCCACGACCCGAACCTCCCCGGCCCCGGGAAGCGCCCGCGCTCCTCGATGTCCCCGACGATCGTCCTCGACCGGCACGACCGGCCGGTGCTCGCGCTCGGCTCCCCGGGCGGGGCGACCATCATCACCACCGTGCTCCAGACGCTGACCGGCGTCGTGGACCGGGACCTGCCCCTCGTCGAGGCCATCGCGGCCCCGCGCGCCAGCCAGCGGAACCAGACGACGACGGAGCTGGAACCGGCGCTGTGGAACAGCCCGTTGCGGGCCGAACTCGAAGCCGTCGGCCACGGTTTCCGGCAGAACCCGGAGATCGGCGCGGCCACCGGCGTCCAGCGACTGCCGGACGGGCGGTGGATCGCCGCGGCGGAGAAGGCGCGACGTGGCGGCGGCTCGGCGATGGTGGTGCGGCCGGCGGGATAGCTCCCGCGGCCCGTCCGCCCACCCGACGTCCGTACGGGGCGGGGAGGGGCGGGGCTCGTACGCGACGTCCCGCCCGCCGCCCCTACCGGGCCGTCAGGATCCGGGGGCCGTCGTCCGTGATGGCCACCGTGTGCTCGGCGTGGGCGGCGCGGGAGCCGTCCATCGTGCGGATCGTCCAGCCGTCCCGCGCCGTGTAGTGGTCGTCCCCGCCGCCGCCGATCAGCATCGGCTCGATCGCGAGGACCATGCCGTGCCGGAGCGGCATGCCCCGGCCCGGGGGGGGCCCCGTTGGGGGGGCCCGGGGCCCCTTTCCTGCCCCGCCCCCCCCCCTGGCGCCCAAAAACACCGGGGGGTCCTTCCCACCGCCTTTGCCAAACCCAACCACCCCCC
>NZ_JBHUYJ010000164.1:3915-10395 GCF_042668715.1 Streptomyces sp. NPDC057271 | reverse complement strand
ATGCTCGCCCACGCCTTCCTGACCGTCGTCCGCGCCGACGAACACGCCCGCCACCCGAAGCCGGACGGGCTCATACCGCTGACCTGCAACGAGATCCAGCACCTGTTCACCGCGCTCGTCGTCCGGCCCGCACACGACTCGGCCCACAGACTCAGCTGGTCCCGCTGGCGACGCCACCACCAGGCCCGATCCCAGACCAGCCACTACCAGCGACAAGCCGCCCAGACATGAAGATCGCGATCTACAGCTGGAGTACTAGGCGTCCGTGCGTCCGACCGCCGAGGGCGTCAACGGCCCCATCCCGCCCATCAGTTCCCGCAGACACCGCACCGCCAGCTCGGCCGGCGCGCCCTTCCCGCGGACCGGCGCGTCCGTCTCCGCCCAGGCCTCCAGGGCGACCCGGATCGCGTCCGTGGCGGCCGCCGCCGCGAGCCGTACCTCCAGCGGGTCGGCGCCCGGGCCGGCCAGCTCTGTCACCACGGCGAGCAGCTTCTCCTCCGACTCCTGGTTCACCCGGTACCAGACGGCCCGCAGCGCCGGGTCCTCCGCGGCCGCCCGCAGCAGCCCGCGCGTCCAGCGCAGCCCCTCGGCCGCCTCCTCGTCGGCGGCCGCGAGCGCCTCGGCGATCGACCGTTCCAGGGCTGTCGGCACCGTCGAACCCGGCTCCGCCGCGGCCAGCGACTCCCGCCAGCGGTCCGCGCCGCCCGCGAGGAGCGGGGCGACGGCGTCCTGCTTGGAGCGGAAGTACCGGTAGAAGGTGCGCAGCGCGACCCCGGCGCGCAGGGCGATGTCCTCGGCCGTGGTGCCGTCGGGGCCTCGCTCGGTGAAGAGCTCGGCGGCGGCGCGCGCGATGTCGAGCTGGGTGGCCGCCTTGCGGCGCTCCGTCAGGGAGCCGGGCTTCGAGGAGGGCTTGGTGCTCACCGTGCGCAGGATACGCCCACCCCTGCCGACCGTGCATTTCGTGCAGTGATGGCAAATCGTGCCACTCAGGCGTACGGTGTGCTGCACCGAGAGAACCGTCGTCGAGAGGTCGAACAGGACATGAACCGTTACGAAGGACGCCGCGTACTGGTCACCGGTGGCGGCTCCGGCATCGGCCAGGCCACCGTGCTGCGCATGCTCGCCGAGGGCGCCGGCGTCGTCGCCGCCGACATCAGCGAGGACGGCCTCAAGGACACCGTCGCCAAGGCCGGCGCCGACGGGGACCGGCTGACGACACTCGTCGTGAACATCGCCGACGAGACCTCGGTACGCACCGGTGTCACCGCCGCCGTCGAGGCGCTCGGTGGCCTGGACGTGCTGGTCAACGCGGCCGGCATCCTCCGCTCCTCGCACACCCACGAGACGACGCTCGACGCCTTCGAGCAGGTCGTCCGGATCAACCTGACCGGCACGTTCCTGATGATCCGCGAGGCGATTCCGGCGCTCCTGGAGGGCAACGGCTCCGCCGTCGTGAACTTCTCCTCCACCTCGGCGATGTTCGCCCACCCGTACATGGCCGCCTACGCGGCCAGCAAGGGCGGCATCCAGTCCATGACCCACGCGCTGGCCGCCGAGTACGCCAAACAGGGCATCCGCTTCACCGCCGTCCAGCCCGGCTCGATCTCCTCCGGCATGACCGACGGCTCCGGCGCCAGCCGCCAGTCCACCGGGCCCGGTCTGCCCGAGGACACCGACTGGTCCCTCTTCGCCAAGCTCGCCCCGGCCATCGGCGAGGGCTTCGCCGGCCCCGAGACCGTGGCCGGTGTCGTCGCGATGCTCGCCTCCGACGACGGGAGGTTCATCACCGGCACCGAGGTCCGCGTCGACG
This sequence comes from Streptomyces sp. NPDC057271, assembly GCF_042668715.1. NCBI lineage: Bacteria > Bacillati > Actinomycetota > Actinomycetes > Kitasatosporales > Streptomycetaceae > Streptomyces > Streptomyces sp. NPDC057271. The sequence goes on along the minus strand of NZ_JBHUYJ010000164.1, from coordinate 8,585 downwards.
GCGGGACCCACTTCTGATGAGCGCCGCCACGGTCTTCGGCGGCCGTACGGCGGTGAGCACGGGCGCCTCCTCCGGGATCGGACCGGCCTCGCCCACCACGCCGCCGGCCTCACCGGGCGGGCCGCCCGGACGGGGTGCGGGCCCGGGGCGGGTACGGCCCCCCGGGTCGATACCCCGTCCTTCGTACGGGAAGACGGCCCCCGGTTCCGCATCCCGGGTCCGCACCCCGGGTCCGCATCCCCCCTCGTGCCTGAGACGGGGCACTACGCGCCTCGTGCCTGAGACGGGGTACTACGCGCCGAAGCGCTCCCACAGGCGCGGGTAGCGTGCCGCGAGCGCCGTGTCGTCCTCCAGGTCGAAGGCGACGCCCTCCGGCTCCGCCGGCTGTGGCGGAATCCCCAGGTCCGGTGCCTCCGCGCCGGTGAGCTGCTCGTACGCCTCGTCCGCGGCGAACCCCAGCTCCTCGCCGTCCCCGTCGATCTCCTCGTCGAACTCCTCGAGCAGTTCGGCGAGCGCGTCCGGGTCGTGCACCGCGCCCTCGAAGACCTCCCGGCCCTGCCCGATGAGCCAGCAGCGGAAGTAGTCGAAGGCGTCGTCACTCGCACCGCCGAGCAGCACCGTCGCCGCGCCCCACAGGTCCCAGCGGTACGCGCGGTTGTACCGGGCCTCGAAATGGCGGGCGAAGTCGAGCACGGAGTCGGGGTCGAGCTGCAGCAGCCGCTCGACGAGCAGGTCGGCGTGTTCCTCGGGGTCGCCCTCGGCGGCCTCGCGGGTGGAGTCGATGATCTCCCAGAACTCCGTCTCGTCCATCACGGACCAAGCATCGACCTTGGGGAAGGGCGACGCACCCGGAAACAGCCAAAATCAAACCGGACAGAAGGTGTCGTACTTTCCTGTCACGCTCGTTCCATGGAGACCCGAACGAAGCCGCTCAGCGGCAGGATCGCACTGGTCGCGGGCGCCACGCGGGGCGCCGGACGGGCCATCGCCGTGGCGCTCGGCACAGCGGGCGCCACCGTGTACGTGACCGGGCGGACCACCCGGGACAAGGTGAGCGAGGTCGGCCGTACGACCGAGACCATCGAGCAGACGGCCGAGCTGGTGACGGCGGCCGGCGGCGAGGGCGTCGCCGTTCCCACCGACCATCTGGAGATCGACCAGGTCCGGGTACTCGTCGAACGGATCGACGCGGAGCAGGGACGGCTGGACATCCTGGTGAACGACGTCTGGGGCGGTGAGCATCTGGTCGAGTTCGACAAGAAGATCTGGGAGACGGATCTGACGGGCGGCCTGCGGATGCTGGAGCTGGGCGTGCGCACCCACGCGATCACTTCCCGCCTCGCGGTGCCCCTGCTGATCAGGCACCCCGGCGGCCTGGTCGTCGAAATGACCGACGGGACGGCCGAGTACAACACCCGCTTCCGGCTCAACTTCTTCTACGACCTCGTGAAGAACGCGCCCCTCCGGATGGCCTTCGCGCTCGCCCACGACCTCGAGGGCGTCGGCGGCACGGCCGTCGCGCTGACCCCGGGATGGCTGCGCTCCGAGCAGATGCTGGCCGCGTTCGGGGTCACGGAGGAGAACTGGCGGGACGCGATCGAGAAGGTGCCCGGCTTCGAGATCGCCGAGTCTCCGACGTACGTCGGCCGGGCGGTGGCGGCACTCGCCGCCGACCCCGACCGGGCACGCTGGAACGGCCGGTCGCTCTCCAGCGGCCGGCTGGCGAAGGAGTACGGCTTCACGGACGTCGACGGTTCACGTCCGGACGCCTGGGGCTACATCATCGCGGGTGAGACGGGCAAGCCGTCCGTGGAGGACTATCGCTAGACGCGCGCCCGGCCCGCCGGGGCCGATCCGGCTGAAGCGGGCCCGTGGGGTCGCCCCGGCCCCCCCCCCCAGGCCCGTTTCAGCCGTAGAGCGCGCCGAGTGCCCGGGCCGCCTCCCTGAAGCGGGTCCGCAGGGGCCCGGGGGAGAGGATCTCCGCCTCCGGGCCCAGGGAGAGCAGCTGGCTGAAGGCGACCTCCTCGTTCTCCACGCGGAGCGTCGCCGTCAGCCGGCCCTCGGCGTCCGCCGAGCCGGCCGCCAGCGCCTCCTCCGCCGCCGCGCGGTCCGTCACGTACGGCAGCCGGCGCGCCCCCGCCGGCGAGAGCCGCAGGACGACCTCGGCGCGCAGGATCGAGCGGGCGAACTCCGCGGCCCGCTCCGCCCAGAACGCGGGCAGGTCGAACTCCTCGTCCCGCTCGAAGCGCTCCTCGCCGACGGCCACGGCCGCGAAACGGTCCACCCGGTACGTCCGGAAGGCCGTACCGGAACGCGCGCACAGGTACCAGACGCCCGCCTTGAGGACGAGCCCGTACGGGGCCAGCTCGCGCTCCACCTCGGCGTCCCCGCGCCGGTAGCGGGCCGAGATCGTCCGGTCGTCCCAGACCGCCTCCGCGATCGGCGGCAGCAACTCCGGTGTCTCCGGCTCCTGGTACCAGCCCGGAGCGTCGAGCAGAAAGCGCTGCGCCGCCGAGTCCGGCGCGTCCCGCAGCGAGGGCAGCAGCGCCGCGGACACCTTCAGCCGGGCCGCCGACGCCGCGTCCTCCAGTCCCATGTCCCGCAGCGCGCCCGGCAGCCCGGACAGGAACAGCGCCTCGGCCTCACCTCGCGCGAGGCCCGTGAGCCGCGTGCGGTACCCGCCGATCAGCCGGTACCCGCCGGAGCGTCCCCGGTCCGCATACACCGGAATCCCCGCCTCCGAGAGGGCGAGGGCGTCACGGGTGACGGTCCGTTCGGACACCTCCAGCTCCGTGGCCAGTTCGGCCGCGGTCATCGAGGGCCGGGACTGGAGCAGCAGGACCATCTTGATCAGCCGGGCGGCACGCATGACCACCATTGTGGCCGCACGCCTTCCCCGACGCGGCGCTGCCACCGAGCGGAGGCTCCGGATCCGGGCTAACGTGCCCTCAGGTCAGCACCGGAGCAAGGACACTCGCGACGATCAAGGACAGCCTATGACCACGCAGCCTCGCGAGCAGTGGGCCACGAGAGCCGGATTCCTCCTGGCGGCGATCGGGTCCGCCATCGGCCTCGGGAACATCTGGAGATTTCCGGCCGTCGCCTACGAGAACGGCGGCGGGGCGTTCCTGCTGCCCTACCTGATCGCCCTGCTCACCGCCGGCATCCCCTTGCTGATCATGGAGTACACGATCGGCCGCAAGTACCGGATGTCACCCCCGGCGGCCCTGCGCCAGATGTCCCGGCCGGTCGAGGTCATCGGCTGGTGGCAGGTGGTGATCTCGTTCGTGATCGCCACCTACTACGCCGTCATCATCGCCTGGGCCGTGCGGTACGTCGGCTTCTCCGTAGGACAGCAGTGGGGCGACGACCCCGAGGCCTTCCTGTTCGGCGACTTCCTGGAGGTGGCCGAGGAACCGGGATTCATCTCGGCGTACGTTCCGGGGGTGCTCTGGCCCCTGATCGCCGTCTGGGCGGTCGTGCTCGTCATCCTGGCGTTCGGCATCCGGCGCGGAGTCGAGCGCGCCAACAAGGTGTTCATCCCGCTGCTCGTCGTGTTCTTCGTGGGCCTGGTGATCCGGGCGCTCACCCTGGACGGCAGCTCCGCCGGGCTCGACGCCCTCTTCTCACCCGACTGGTCGGAACTGGGCAACGGCAGTGTGTGGGTCGCCGCGTACGGCCAGATCTTCTTCTCGCTGTCGATCGGCTTCGGCATCATGGTCACCTACGCCTCCTACCTCGGGCGTAAGGCCGACATCACCGGCTCCGCGATGGTGGCCGGCTTCGCCAACAGCTCCTTCGAGATCCTGGCCGGCATCGGCGTCTTCGCGACGCTCGGCTACCTGGCCACCGCCTCCGGGGTTCCGGTGAACGAGGTCGCCAGCGCGGGCCTCGGGCTCGCGTTCGTCGCCTTCCCCGCCGTCATCTCCGAGATGCCGCTGGGCGGATTCTTCGGTGTGCTGTTCTTCAGCTCGCTGGTGGTCGCGGGTCTTTCGTCTCTGATCTCCATCGTCCAGGTCGTCGTCTCGGCGGTGCAGGACCGCACCGGAATGCGCCGGCTTCCGGCCGTGTTCGGCATCGGCGGTCTGGTGGCCGTCTGCTCGATCCTGGTGTTCCCCACCGACGACGGCCTGTACCTGCTGGACGCCTCCGACCACTTCATCAACGCGTACGGCATCGCCCTCGCCGCCCTGGTCGCCCTCATCGTCATCGTCTGGGTGCTGCGCAAGCTGCCCGAACTCCAGCGGAACGCGGACGCCACCTCGGCGATCGCCCTCGGCCACTGGTGGCGGATCTGCCTCGGCGTCATCACCCCGCTGGTCCTTGGCTGGATGATGGTCGACAGCCTGCGCAACGAGTTCGACGAGAACTACGAGGGTTACTCGACCACCTTCCTGCTCACCACCGGATGGGGCGTCGCGATCGGGGCCCTGCTCATCGGAGTCGTCCTCTCCCTGATGCCCTGGAAGGCGGGCGGAGAGGACATCGATCTCGACATGGAGGCACCGCAAGAAAGGAAGGAGCCCTGATGTCGGCAGGCGCCATCGTCATGATGATCATCGCCATCGCCGTCGTGTGGGGCGGACTGATCGCCGCCATCATCCGACTGCGACGGCACCCCCCCGTGCCCGAAGCCCCGCCGCCGGGCGTGAAGCCGGCCGAATGAGAAA
>NZ_JBHUYJ010000164.1:0-3905 GCF_042668715.1 Streptomyces sp. NPDC057271 | reverse complement strand
CCTTTGTCTGATGGTTGCCGGTGGGGGGTGGGGGTGTGGGGCGGCGGGGGGGTGGTTCCTCCCCTCTCGGTTCCTTTTTTTCCCGCACCCGTATACCTGTATGTCCGTCCGGCGTCAGAGGCCGTAGCGCTCGCGCGCCTCCTTCACCGCCGAGGCCGGGACCTCGCCGCGGCGGGCGAGCTGGGCCAGGGCCGCGACCACGATCGACTGCGCGTCGACACCGAAGTGGCGACGGGCCGCGTCACGCGTGTCCGACAGACCGAAGCCGTCCGCGCCGAGCGAGGACCAGTCCTGCTCGACCCACTGCGCGATCTGGTCCGGGACCTGACGCATGTAGTCCGAGACGGCGAGCACCGGGGACTCCACACCCTCCAGCGCCTCGCGGATGTACGGGACCCGCTCCTCGCCGCGCAGCAGCGCCGCGTCGGCCTCCAGCGCGTCGCGCCGCAGCTCCGTCCAGGAGGTCGCGGACCACACGTCCGCGCCCACGCCCCACTCGGCGGCGAGCAGCTTCTGCGCCTCCAGGGCCCAGTGGATGGCCGTACCGGAGGAGAGCAGCTGGATCCGCGGGGCGAGGGGGGCACCTCCCTGCTCGGGCGAAGCGGAGAGCGCGGGGGAGGGCAGCTCCAGACCGGCGGACTCGGCCGTGTTGAAGCGGTACAGACCCTTGACGATGCCCTCGTCGACCCCGGCCGGCTTGGCCGGCTGCGGCATCGGCTCGTTGTAGACCGTGAGGTAGTAGAAGACGTCCCGGTCCTCGCCCTCGGCGCCCTCGCCGTACATCCGGCGCAGGCCCTCCTTGACGATCGCCGCGACCTCGTAGGCGAACGCCGGGTCGTACGTCAGGGCGGCCGGGTTGGTCGCCGCGATGACGGGGGAGTGGCCGTCGGCGTGCTGCAGGCCCTCACCGGTCAGCGTCGTACGGCCGGCGGTGGCGCCGACGAGGAAGCCGCGGCCGAGCTGGTCGCCGAGCTGCCACATCTGGTCGGCCGTGCGCTGCCAGCCGAACATCGAGTAGAAGATGTAGAACGGGATCATCGCCTCACCGTGCGTGGAGTACGCGGTGGACGCGGCGATGAAGTCGGCCATCGAGCCGGCCTCGGTGATCCCCTCGTTGAGGATCTGGCCGTTGACGGCCTCCTTGTAGTACATCAGCTGGTCGCGGTCGACCGGCTCGTACGTCTGGCCCTTCGGCGAGTAGATGCCGAGCGACGGGAACAGCGACTCCATACCGAAGGTGCGGGCCTCGTCCGGGACGATCGGAACCCAGCGCCTGCCGGTCTCCTTGTCGCGGATCAGGTCCTTGACCAGACGGACGAAGGCCATCGTCGTCGCCATCGACTGCGAGCCGGAGCCCTTGTCGAAGGCGGCGAACGCCTTCTCCGCCGGGGCCGGCAGCGGGGCGAGCGCGTGCGAGCGGCGGGCCGGGGCGGGGCCGCCGAGAGCCGCGCGGCGCTCCTGGAGGTAGCGGACCTCGGCGGAGTCGGCGCCGGGGTGGCCGTACGGCACCACGCCGTCGACGAACTGCGCGTCCGAGATCGGCAGACCGAGGAGGTCACGCATGTTCTTGAACTCGTCGGTGGAGAGCTTCTTCATCTGGTGGTTCGCGTTCTTCGACGCGAAGCCCTCGCCCAGGGTGAAGCCCTTCACGGTCTGCGCGAGGATCACCGTCGGGGCGCCCTTGAACTCCAGGGCGGCCTTGTACGCGGCGTACACCTTGCGCGGCTCGTGGCCACCGCGCGAGAGGTGGAAGCACTCGAGGATCTTGTCGTCGCTCAGCAGCCGCGCCATCGCGACGAGCGCCGGGTCCTTGCCGAAGAAGTCCTCGCGGATGTAGGCGGCGTCGCGGGTCTGGTACGTCTGGACCTGCGCGTCCGGGACCTCGCGGAGGCGGCGGACGAGGGCGCCGGTGGTGTCGAGCGCGAACAGCTCGTCCCAGGCGTTGCCCCACAGCGACTTCACGACGTTCCAGCCGGCGCCGCGGAACTGGGCCTCGAGCTCCTGCACGATCTTGAAGTTGGCGCGGACCGGGCCGTCGAGGCGCTGCAGGTTGCAGTTGATGACGAAGGTCAGGTTGTCCAGACCCTCACGGGAGGCGAGGGCGAGTGCCGCCGTCGACTCGGGCTCGTCCATCTCGCCGTCGCCGAGGAACGCCCACACGTGGGACGCGGAGACGTCCTTGATGCCGCGGTTGGTGAGGTAGCGGTTGAAGCGCGCCTGGTAGATGGCGGAGAGCGGGCCCAGACCCATGGAGACGGTCGGGAACTCCCACAGCCAGGGGAGGCGGCGAGGGTGCGGGTAGGAGGGGAGGCCGTTGCCGCCCGACTCCTGCCGGAAGTTGTCGAGGTGGGCCTCGTTCAGGCGCCCGTCGAGGAACGCGCGGGCGTAGATGCCCGGGGAGGCGTGGCCCTGGATGTAGAGCTGGTCACCGGAACCGTCGGCTTCCTTGCCCTTGAAGAAGTGGTTGAAGCCGGTCTCGTAGAGCCAGGCCGCCGACGCGAACGTGGCGATGTGGCCGCCGACCCCGTGCTTGGCACCGCGCGTCACCATGGCGGCGGCGTTCCAGCGGTTCCAGGCGGTGATCCTGCGCTCCATCTCCTCGTCGCCGTCGATGACGGGCTCCGCGGAGGTGGGGATGGTGTTGACGTAGTCCGTCTCCAGCAGCTTGGGCAGGGCCAGGCCCGCGCCCTCGGCGTGCTGCAGCGTGCGGCGCATCAGGTAGGCGGCCCGGTGCGGGCCGGCGGCCTTGGTGACGGCGTCCAGGGAGGCCGCCCACTCGGCGGTCTCCTCGGTGTCACGGTCCGGGAGCTGGTCGAGCTCACTCGGAATCTTGCCTACGGGATCGGTCATGATCGCCGCCTTCCGGACAGATGGGGGTGGAGAAGGGGTGCCTTGTCTGGCAGGACAGGGCGAAGGGCCGGGTAGCGGCCCGCCGAAGACTGTAAGCCGCCGATCGATGATCGATCAAAGGGTAGCCGGGGAAAACCGCTCCAGATCGAGAAAGTCGGCACAGGGTGCCGCGAAAATGGGCACCGGGTGCCTTGTTTTCGCAGGTGAGAGGCCGGATGAGAGGCCCCTCGCACGAATGAGCGGGCCCGTGGAGGGCCCGCTCATCGCGTACGGAGGTGGTTCGGGTGCCGGGCGCCCGCCGGTGACTCGGGCCCGTGCGCCGGTGCGTCGGTGCGTCGGGCCGACGGGCCTCGCGCCGTCAGGCCCTCGGCGCGCAGCCGAGGACGTGCGCCTTGACCAGGGAGCCGATGTTCGGGTCGCCGCGGCGGAAGGCCTCCACGAGCTCCTGGTGCTCCTCGGCGTACGACTTCTGGACCGTGCCGAGCCAGCGGATCGACAGCGCCGTGAAGACCTCGATACCCAGGCCCTCCCAGGTGTGCAGCAGCACGCCGTTCCCGGCCGCCTTGACCAGCTCGCGGTGGAAGCCCACCGTGTGCCGCACCTGGGCCGTTCCGTCGGCCGCCCGGTCCGCCTCGTACAGCGCCGCCACATGCGGCTCCAGGGCCGAGCAGTCGGCCGCGAGCCGGGTCGCCGCGAGCTCCGCCGCGATCTGCTCCAGACCGGCCCGGACCGGGTAGCTCTCCTCCAGGTCGGCCGCGGTCAGGTTCCGCACCCGTACGCCCTTGTTGGGGGAGGACTCGATCAGCCGCAGTGACTCCAGCTCGCGCAGCGCCTCGCGGACCGGCGTCTGGCTGACCTCCAGCTCGGTCGCGATCCGGCGCTCCACGATCCGCTCGCCCGGCTTCCAGCGGCCGCTGACGATGCCCTCCACGATGTGCTCGCGGATCTGTTCGCGCAGCGAGTGGACGACGGGCACGCTCATGAAGCCGCTCCTTAAGGGACGCGTTGACACTCAAGACAATACGGCGGCGCCCCCGCCCGGAAACACTTCCGGG
>NZ_JBHUYJ010000163.1:0-10584 GCF_042668715.1 Streptomyces sp. NPDC057271 | reverse complement strand
CCCCCGTCCCGGCCGGGGACGCCGCCGCGTCACTCCGCGCACAACCCAGGCCTCTTGACGGCCACTTAACTTACTTCTTAAATCATGGAGGCGACAAAGGGTATGTCATGCACACGCCCACCCCCCACATCCGACGGAAGAGAGAGCCATGCACTCCTCCCGCCCACCTCGCCGCCCCCTGCGGACGGCGCTGTCCGCCCTCGCGGGTGCCGCTCTGCTGCTCGGCGTCGCCGGAACCGCCCCCGGCCCCGCCGCCGGCGGCACGCGCACGGTGCCCGCCGCCGAGGCGGCCGCCGTCACCTTCGCGGAGGAGTTCGACGGCCCCGCGGGCTCCGCCGTCGACGCCGGCCGCTGGCAGCTCGAAACCGGCGACAACGTCGCCAACCACGAGCGGCAGTACTACACGGCCGGGACCGCCAACGCCGCGCTCGACGGCCAGGGCCATCTCGTGATCACCGCGCGCCGCGAGAACCCCGGCAACTACACCTGCTGGTACGGCCGGTGCGAGTACACCTCGGCCCGGCTCAACACCGCCGGGCGCTTCACGGCCGAGTACGGCCGGGTGGAGGCCCGGATGAAGGTGCCCCGCGGCCAGGGCATGTGGCCGGCGTTCTGGATGCTCGGAAACGACCTCGGCCAGGTCGGATGGCCGAACTCGGGCGAGATCGACGTCATGGAGAACGTCGGCTTCGAGCCCTCCACCGTCCACGGCACCCTCCACGGCCCCGGCTACTCCGGCGCGGGCGGCATCGGCGCCGGCTACACGCTGTCCGGCGGGCAGGCGTTCGCCGACGCGTTCCACACGTTCGCCGTCGACTGGGCCCCCGACCGGATCACCTGGTCGGTGGACGGGACCGTGTACCAGACCCGCACGCCCGCCGATCTGGGCGGCCGGGACTGGGTCTTCAACAAGCCTTTCTTCCTCATACTGAACCTCGCCGTCGGCGGCTACTGGCCCGGCGACCCCGACGGCTCGACCGACTTTCCCCAGCAGCTCGTCGTGGACCACGTCCGCGTCACCACCGGCGACGGACCCACCACCGGAAGCCGGATCACCGGGCTCGGCGGCATGTGCGTGGACGTGGCCGGCGCGAACACGGCCAACGGCACGCCGGTGCAGCTCTACGACTGCAACGGCACCGCCGCACAGCAGTGGACGGTCGGCACGGACGGCACGATCCGGGCGCTGGGCAAGTGTCTCGACGCGGCCTCCGGCGGCACGGCCGACGGCACCCTCGTCCAGCTCTGGGAGTGCAACGGCACCCCGGCCCAACGCTGGGTCGCCAACGCGGCCCGGGACATCGTCAACCCCCAGGCGAACAAGTGCCTCGACGCCACCGGCAACAGCTCCGCGAACGGCACCCGCCTCCAACTGTGGACCTGTTCCGGAGCGGCGAACCAGAAATGGACGGTCGTCCAAGAAACAGGCCCCACCGGCCGGATCAGCCCCTCGCCCTGACCGCCGTCATGGCGAGGTGCGGTCCTCGGCGCGAGGTGCGGTCCTCGGCGCCCACGGCCCGGCAGGTCAGCCGGGCCAGGTTCCGGTCACGCGACGGATGGCGGTGGCGCCGGAGCGGTCGACGGCGGCCTTGACGGTGGCGAAGATGGCGCCCTGCAGGGCGGCGGCGATCAGCACCTCACGCCAGGTGCGTTCCTCGTCGGTGGCGCCGGGGGCGTCCTTCTCGTGGCCGAGCCTCATCCACACCTGCTTGAACAGCGCTCCGGAGATCATGCCGGTCGCGGCGCCCAGGGCCAGGCCGACCGGCTTGTAGACGACTTTCGAAGCCTTCATCGATGTGCCTTCCTGAGTCGGCGCATCACCGCCACGGCCAGCAGCCCGAGCCCGGCCGCGGCGATCAGCGCGATGCGGTTCTCCCGCGCCCCGTGGGCGGCCTGGTCGGCCCGCTGCCTCAGGGGTTCCGGGGCCTTCTCCTGCACCACATGCCCGGCGTGGACGGTCCTGTCACGAACCTGAGCAGCGGTGCTGCCGGCCTTGTCGCGAACCTGCGCAGCCGTGCTCCCGGCCTTCTCCCGCACGGGCTCGGGGGTCTTCTCCCGCACGGTCTGAGCGGCGTGGGCGGCCTTGTCCCGCACCTGGGTCGCGACGTGGCCCGCCCGGCCCCTCACCGCGGCGGCCTTGTCATGCGCCGTGGCCCTGATGTCGGCCTTCGTGGCCGGCGCGTCGACGGTCTCTCCGAGCTCCTCGCGGGCCTGCTCCACCTTCTCGCGCAGTTCTGCCTTGGCGCCGGTGTTCTGCGGTTCGTCCCGAGACGGGGTCATCGCTTCGCCCCTCTCCTCGTCGGTTCGGTCTTTCCCGCACGGTCATCTGCCCTCCGTATCGATGCGCGCGTACCCGGTCTGGCGCGGTCCACCCGGCTCGAACCGCCCCTTTTCGCCGAAACGACACTGCCGGCCGACAGTGAGCACCGCGCCGCGCGCCCGCTGTCACGGACAGGCACTCCAGGCCCTCAGCACGTAGGCTCGGAACAGGCTCCCGAAGGGGATGGGGCGTATGTGTCGCTGGCTCGCCTACTCAGGTACGCCGATGCTGCTCGACACCGTCCTCTACCGTCCCGAACACTCCTTGATCAACCAGAGTCTGCACGCCAGGATGGGCGTCGAGACGACCAACGGCGACGGATGCGGCCTCGGCTGGTACAGCACGGACGGAGACGGGACGCCGGCGGTGTTCCGTGATGTCGGGCCGGCCTGGAACAACCGCAATCTGCGCGAACTCGCGGCGCATGTCCGCTCCCCCCTGTTCTTCGCCCACGTCCGGGCCTCGACCGGCTCCGCGGTCCAGCAGACCAACTGCCATCCGTTCCGCCACGGCCGGTGGATGTGGATGCACAACGGGGCCATCGCGGACTTCCCCCGGCTGCAGCGCGATCTCTGCATGGCCGTCGACCCGGCGCTCTTCCCCTCCATCGAGGGATCGACGGACTCCGAGGTGATGTTCTACCTGGCCGTCACCTTCGGCCTCGACCAGGACGTACCGGGTGCGGTGGCCCGCATGGCGGGCACGGTGGAGCACCTCGGCAGAGAACACGGCGTGCCTGATCCGATGCAGATGACGGTGGCGGTGAGCGACGGGGAGCGCGTATGGGCGTTCCGGCACTCCAGTCAGGGAAAGTCCCGCTCGCTCTTCTACAGCAGCAGGGCCGAGGCGGTCCGGCGTCTTCACCCCGAGATCCACTATCTCAGCGAGATCTCCGACGAGACCCGCATCGTCGTCTCCGAGCCCCTGGGCGACCTGCCGGGCGTGTGGAACGAACTGCCGGAGTCCAGTTACACCGTGATCCCTTCCGGTCCCGACACCGACTACCATCCGTTCGTTCCGGAGTCGCCGTAGGGACCGGCGGATCTCGGTCGGGGCGGGCGGCAGCCGACGTTCCCGCGGCGGTCGGTGGGCTTGCTCATGGCCGCGCGGGGCAGACGGGACGCATGACTGTGCCCAAGACCAGTGTCCTCGTCCTCGACAGCACCGATCCCGAACCTCTCGCACGGTTCTACGCGGCGCTGCTGGCTGCCAGCGTGGAACCGGCCGACGGGGATCCCGATCTGCTGCTCGTCTCCGGTGACGCCGGAGTGGCCCTCGGGATCCGCCGTGACCTCGGACAGGCGCCGCCGAGCTGGCCCCGCCCAGAGGATTCCCAGCAGGCCCACCTGCAGTTCTTCGTGGCCCCTGACGCACTCGACGAAGCCGAGCGCGAGGCGGTCTCCCTCGGCGCCCGGCCCGTGGCTGCGGTGCGCGACGGTACCCGGTCCGACCGGCGTACCGACGTGCGCCGTTACACCGACCCGGCCGGGCACTCCTTCGTCCTGGCCGTTCGATCCGCCGACGGCTCTCGTCAGCCGGCGATCGCTCGTCCCCGGCAGTCGTGAGCACGAGCGGCGGCGCCCCGTCCCGGGCCCGCCCCGCCCGGCGGCAGCACCGCGAACTCCCCTTGTCCGAGAGGTGATTCCGTGCGGTGGGCGTGCGGGTCAGAGACGGACGACGACGAGGGCGATGTCGTCGCGGGCACCTCCGGCGACCCCCAGCCGTGCCAGCAGCTCGTCGGCCAGCCGCTCCGGGTCATGACCGACGAGGTCGCCGAGGGCGGTGGTGAGCCGGGCCAGGCCCGAGTCGATGTCCTCGTCGCGGCGTTCGATCAGCCCGTCCGTGTAGAGGACGAGCGTGTCTCCCGGGCGGTAGGCGGTGCGGGACTGCGGCCGGAGAACATGCTCCGGCCGGGCTCCCAGCGGCGGGTCCGTGGCCTGGTCCAGCAGCTCGCAGGTGCCGTCCGCGTGCAGAAGCACCGGCGGCGGGTGCCCTGCGCTGGAGTAGACGACCAGCTGGGACCGGGTGTCCACGAACGCCATCACCGCGGTGGCGGCGAGCGCCCCGTCGATGGAGCGGGCGTACATCCCCAGCACCTCCAGGGCCTGGGCGGGCCCCGAGACCGACCGGCCGGCGGCGGACAGGGCGCTGCGGAGCATGCCCATGACGGTGGCGGCTTCCAGGCCGTGGCCGACGACGTCTCCCACGGCGACCGTGAAGCGCCCTTCGGGCAGGTCGACGGTGTCGTACCAGTCCCCGCACACGTTCAGCGAGCCGACGGCCGGCAGGTACCGCACGGCGACATCCGTGTGCCGGGCCAGGTCCGGGGAGTGCAGCATCGCCTCCTGCAGCGCGAGCGCGACCTCCCGTTCCCGGGCATGCGCCCGGCGGAGTTCCTCGTTCAGCCGCTGCAGTTCCCGCGCCCGGCCGTACAGCTCGGCCTCCGCCCCGTCCTCGTTCCGGTTCTCGTCGCCGATCCCGACTCCGTTCCCGATCCCGTTCCCGGGCGGCTGCTCGCCGTCGCCGTGACGGTGGAACCGGCGGGCACGGACGAACGAGGTCACGTCCTCCACCCGGTGGATGATCCATGCCACCTGCCCGTCCGGACGCGTGACGGGGGCGTTGACCGGGGACCACCAGCGCTCCTCGAACACTCCAGGCCGCTCGGTCACGGGGATGTCGTACTTCTGCAACGCCATGACGTCCGTCTGGCCCGTGGCCAGCACCCGTCCCAGCGACGCCCCGAGATTGCTCACGCCGTCCGCGGCGGGGTCTTCGGGATTGTCGGGGAAGGCCTCGAACAGGGGCCGGCCCAGCAGCTCCTCGCGGCTGCGTCCGGTCGCCCGCAGATACGCCTCGTTGACATCCACTATCACCAGATCCGGCGAAAGCACCAGATACGGGCTCGGCGTGGCTGTGAACAGCGCCCTGTAATCCATCTCCGGCTTCACGGCCCACCGGCCCCTCCTGCGGGGATGCCTCTGTCGCCAACCTACTCAGCCCTCTGGCCATCCGCGCGCCGGCACACCGGATCGGCGCGGTTCCGTGAAGGTCCCGACACGAGCGGTGACGAAACGCTCAGCGGCGTGTCTCCGCATGGTTCACGGTGGCGAGGCGGCGGTTGTACTGGATCACGTCGTACTTCTGGTCACCCGTCACCACGACCTCCGGGCGCGTGGGGGTGGCGGGGAAGAAGTCGTCGGCGTGCACCGGGGTGCGGGCGGCCACGTACGCCTGGCCTTGGGGGAACGCGTACATGGTGAACCGCGTCTGTTCCGATGCGACGACTCCCCGGGGGTACTCGTCGACGCGGGGGTAGGCCGTCGTGTAGACGGAGACCGACGTCGCGCCGCTCGCGGGACGGACGATCCGCGCGTTCGGGGCGGGGCGGGTGTGCGCGCCCGCCGGGTTGTGGATCCATCCCCTCCGCCCGCCGAACCAGATGGCCGTCCAGTCCCCTCGCACGTCGGCGACCACGAACTCCTGCCCCCACATCACGGTGGCTCCCCAGTCGTCGATGCGGTCGGTTCCCGCCGCTCCGTCCGGATGGAGGGCGGCATCGGAGACGAGCGGGGCGTCGGCCCGGGGCTCCGTGCGGACGTGGAGGAAGTTCGAGGGCTGGGTCTGGGTACGGCACTTCGGATCGCACACCCTCACCGTCTGCACGTTCTTGCCGTACTCCGGGGCGATCATGACCGCCTGCCCGATCCCGATGTCCCCGTCTCCGGCTCCCGCCCCGCCCCCGGGCTTCCGGCGCTCGTCGGCACCGAGGAGGGCCATGAACCTCTCCCAGTCCCAGTAGGGGCCGGGGTCCCAGTGGGCGTCCGGCGCGCGGGCCGGCCGCGGGGGAAGGACGTTGTCGTGCCCGACGATGTGCTTGCGGTCGATTGGGACGTCGAAGCGCCGTGCCAGGTAGGCCACCAGCGCGGCTGTCGCCTTGTACTGGGCCGGGGTGAACCAGGTCGGCCCCTGGGCGGCGTAGCCCTCCATCTCGATGCCGAGCCCGTGCAGATTGACCCAGTAGTTTCCGGCGTGGAAGGCGATGTCCTTGGTGGCGACCATCTGGGTCGCCTCACTGCCGTCGGCCTTCATCACGTAGTGCGCGGAAACCCCGCTGGACGGGTTCTGGAACCAGCTGATTCCCGCGTCGTAGGGCCCTTCGATGTCATGAATGACGATGAAGTCGACGTCGACGCCGTTGGAGTTCCGCGCGGACACCTGGTAGTTCGAGGCAGCGGCGGGGACGAACCGGCAGTTCAGCTCGGTGGGGCACTCCGGCACCCCCGCTGCGGGAAGCGTCCGCAACCGCAGGGATGCGAGCTGTGACGTCGCCGGACGAACGGATGGTCTCCTCTCCAACGAGACCGTCTGGCCGTCCTCGCGCACACGCTGTCCGCCGGTGCGGATCACGGCGAACACGCCGTCGGCGAACCGTCCGGCCGTCGCGGTGTCGGCGGCCTGGCTGTAGCGCGCGACGGCCCCGTACCAGTTACCTGGATCCGGCGAGATCTCCCGGGTGATCTGCCGTTGGTACGAGGCGAGGAGGGCAGCGCCGCCTCGGAGGTTCTGCCGTTCGTCGCTCTTGAGCGCCCGGGGTGGGACGCCGATCATTTCGGCGGCGGCCTGCAAGGTGTGTTCGGAGGGATCGTCGGTGCCGGTGGCGTCCACGGGCCCTTCACCTGGGCGGTGGGCGTACGTCTTCCCGGACGTCGTGTCCGTCAGGTGCATCGGCCCGTAGCCGCCCTTGGTGCTCGGGCGGCCATGGTTGCCCTCCCACCAGGAGGACTCGTGGCTGACGCCGAGAAGCACCTCCTTCGGCACAGCGAACTCCGCCGCTGCCTGCTCGGCCGCCCGCTCGAAGTCGCCCGGCGTCACTTCGGACGGCCGGGCGGTCCCTGCGGCGGCGCATCCCCAGATGAGGGCTACCGCCACACCCGTTGCGCCGAGGCCTCGCCGCCCCCTGTGTCTTCTGGCCACACCACGTCCCATTTCGCTCGGCGGTCGGAGTCGTCGTCGAGGCCGGTCCAGCGGCCGCCACCATCCTTGGGGCGGCAGCCTCCCGGCCCGACCGACACGCCCGACACACCCGGGCCCGTCACCGCACCGGAGCAGTTGACGGCCAGGACGTGACGAGTTCGGGGTGGTGGGCGCCGAGGTGGAGCGGGCGGAAGGGCGCGCCGGGGGAACAGGCCCGAGCGCGCGCAGGCCCGCGAGGAACGAGCGGGGCGAGCACGGTCGGGGCTGTGAGCCCGGCTCAGGCGCCCGGTGGCAAACCGAGCCGGAGACCGGCGATGTCCCGCGCCCTCGTGGACACGGAGTCGAGCGCGTCCACTCCGGCGTCGCGCCGCCTCGCGTCCGCCGCCCGGCCCGCCGGCACGAGCCGATCGGCCGAAGCGGGTTGCCCGAGCGAGCGCCCGACGAGGTCGGGTGGCGGGTGTCGCACGAGGCACGTGGGGCTTCGTGGTCAGCGCACCCTGCCCCGCGGCTTCAGGTGGGTCGGGGGGAGTTCCGGGGAGGGGATCGGGGAGCCGTCGTAGCCCTTCACCTCGCCGAAGCGGGTGCCCGTCATCCAGTCTTCCCGGGCCTGTGCGATCTCGTCGTGCGAGCGGCCGATCCAGTTCCAGAACATGACGATCTCCTCCTCGAACGGCTCGCCGCCCAGGAGCATCAGGCCCGCGTCCGAGGTTGCGCGCAGGGGAAGTTCGGTGCGGCCGCAGCCGAGGTAGAGCATCGACCCCGGGAGGACGGGGACGCCGTCCACGTGGGCCTCGCCCGACATGGACAGGACCGCGTACTCGAAGTCCGGTTCCAGGGGAAGGCTCGTCTCCGTGCCCGCCGTCAGGGCGAGATCCGCGCCGATCAGGGGGCTGTAGGTGGTGCCGGGCGAAATGGCGCCGTCGAGTTCGCCGAGGATCACGGTGGCCGTGAGGCCGGGGGCCGTGACCTGGGGGAGGTCCGCGTGGTGCTGGAAGCGGGGTTCGACGTGGCGGTGGGCGTCCGGGAGCGCCACCCAGAGCTGGGCGCCGTGGAGGAAGCGCGCGTGCGACCTGGGGCTCTCCTCGGAGTGGGAGATCGCCCGGCCGGAGGTCATGAGGCCCAGCTCGCGGGGGCGGATCGTCTCCAGGCTGCCCGTGCTGTCGCGGTGCAGGACCTCGCCCTCGTGGAGCCAGCTCACGGTCTGGAGTCCCATGTGCGGATGCGGCGGGACCTGCATTCCGGGCTCGTCCGCGATGTCGTCGGGGCCGTAGTGGTCGACGAAGGCCCAGGCCCCCACCATGCGGCGGCCGAGGTTGGGGAGCAGACGGCGGACCTCGGTCGACTCGCCGAGCTGGACGTGACGGGGGCTGAGGAGTTCCCGGACCGGCTCTGCGACGACGAAGCCGCGGCCGCCGCAGACGGTGAGGGCGGCCTGACGATCAAGATTGCTCATGCCACTCAACCTATTCCTCTCACGCGACGAGGCGGGCGTGTCTCCACACGGAAATAGTAGTGGAATGTTCAATCATCTTGGGATGTTGAGACGACGGCGCCACCCCACAGGGTGGCAGGGTAGGGACGCTACGAGGGAGCGCGAGTGAACGACACGTACTACGAGTTCGGGACGGCCGGCGAGCGCTGGGACCGGGCCCGGTTCTTCTTCGAGGCCAAGGAGTACCATAAGGCGGCGCGCATCCTGCGCGGTCTCGTCGCCGAGCACCCCGAGCAGACCGCCCAGCGACTGCTGCTCGCCCGCTCCTACTACCACTCCGCGCAGCTCTCCCGCGCCGAGACCGAGCTGCGCGACGTGCTCGACCGGGACCCGGTGGAGCACTACGCCCGGCTCATGCTCGGCCGCACCCTGCAGCGGCAGGGCCGCCCGGCCGAGGCCGCCCCGCATCTCCGGCTCGCCGCCGCCATGAGCGGCGACCTTCCGGAGTAGGCCCTTGCGCCGGTCCCGCGGCCGCCTTCGGTAGGGTCGTCGCGGGAGGTCGGGCCGTGCGTACGGGACGAGTGGGACAGAGCCGCATGCGAGCGGGAGGTGCCGTCGCGCACCTGCTGCTCGTCATGGTGCTCGCCCTCGGCGTCTTCGTGATGCATGCGGTCGGCCACCCGGAGAGCGCCTCGGACACCGGGACGGTCGGCGTGTCGCATGCCTCCGCCCCCGTCCACCCCACGGGAACCGAGGCTCCCGCCGCCCCTTCGCACGACTCCGGCATGGCGATGGACATGACCACGCTCTGCGTGGCCGTCCTGGGCGTCTGGGCCCTCGCCCGGCTCGTCCTCGGCGCCCTCGGGCGCCGTCCCGACTGGCTGGTCCGGCTGCTCGGCCGGCTCACCCGGTCGCTCGCGCCGAACGCCCCGCCGCCCATACCTCCCGACCTCGCTCAGCTGTCGATCCTGCGGATATAGGCCGAATCACCACCGCGGGCGCGCCTCGCGCCGCCCGCACACGTGTCCCTTCGGCCTTTCCGAACCTTCACAGCACACGAGGTGTGACAGACATGCGTGCCTTCACCGACCACCCCACCGCCCGAAAGCTCACGCTGGCCGGAGCCGCCGCCGTCGCGGCCCTGTTGCTCGCCGCCTGCGGCTCGGCCGACGACCCCGGGAACGACGCGGCGAGCGGGACGAAGCCGGGCGCCGCGGCCTCGCCCTCCGGCTCCCCCGCCGCCGACGCCGACGCCGACGCCGACGCGTTCAACGACGCGGATGTGGCGTTCGCCCAGGCGATGATCCCGCACCACCAGCAGGCTCTGGAGATGGCGAAGCTCGCCGACGGCAGGGCGGAGGACGCCGGAGTCAAGAGGATCGTCGCCGACGTCGAGAAGGCCCAGGACCCGGAGATCCGGACGATGAGGTCCTGGCTCAAGGCCTGGGGCAAGCCCGAGTCGGCGGGCCAGAGCGGTCACGGCGGCGGACACGGCAGTGGCCACGCCATGGCCGGGATGATGTCCGAGCAGGACATGAAGGAGCTGGAGTCCCTCCGGGGCAAAGCCTTCGACCGGAGGTTCGCCGAGCTGATGATCGCCCATCACGAAGGGGCCGTCGAGATGGCGAAGACCGAGCAGAAGGACGGTCGCGACGCCACGGCGAAGAAGCTCGCCGGCGACGTCGTACGGACCCAGTCCGCCGAGATCGCCGAACTGAGGAAGATCCTCGACCGGCTCTGACCGAAGCCCCTGCCGGCGGCCCCCGGGGAACCCCGGGGGGCGCCGGGCCGAGGGAGTCGGTTCGAAGCCGCCCCTTCCAGGCCGTCCGGACGGGGACTCGATTGACCTACGTCT
>NZ_JBHUYJ010000162.1:0-10623 GCF_042668715.1 Streptomyces sp. NPDC057271 | reverse complement strand
CAGCTCCGTGGTGACCGGAACACCAGCGGGAAGACCCTCCAGCGTCGCGACCAGCGCGGGTCCGTGCGACTCTCCGGCTGTCAGCCAGCGCAACCTGCTCAACGATGCTCCTCATGCTCGCGCCTGGAACTGCTGTGGCGCGACCGGGTGCGCGGCCCTGGCCCGCCACCCCCGATCCTCCCACGTCCGGGGGTCGAACCTGGTCGTCGGTCCAGCCATCGGACGCGAAGAACGTCAGATCGCTCGGGTCACGGGTTCGGGCCGGGAGCGCGGGGCGCGGGCAGCGCGCCACGGCCCGGCGGGCGCCGCGAGCGTCTCGGGAGCGTTCAGGCGACTGCCAGGGCCCTTTCACCGGCGTCGCGCATGGCGGCCAGCGGGGCCTCGGGAACGCCCGTCATCTGCTCGACCTGGAGGACGGCCTGGTGGACGAGGAGGTCGAGGCCGCCGAGGACCGCGCCCCCGCGCTCCGACCACGCGGCGGCGAGCGGTGTCGGCCAGGGGTGGTACAGCACGTCGAAGAGCGTGCCGGGCGCACCGGGGACCTCCGCCGCGAGCGCGTCGGTGGTGCCCGCCGGGGTGGTGGCGATGACGAGCGGGGCGGCGAACGCCCGGTCCGCGTTCGCCCAGTCGGCGGTACGCACGTCCACACCGAGCCGCTCGCCCCAGCCGCGCATCTCCTCGGCGCGGGCCGCGCTCCGGACGTAGGTGGTGACGGGGCCCGTACAGATCCGGGAGAGGGCGGCGAGCGCGGAGGAGGCGGTGGCGCCGGCCCCGAGGACCGCCGCGGACTCGACCTTGTCGACGCCCCGCTCCCGCAGGGCGGCGATCAGGCCGGGGATGTCCGTGTTGTCGCCGACCCGGCGGCCGTCCTCGGTGAAGACGACCGTGTTGACGGCCTCGACGGAGGCGGCCGTGTCGCTGATCTCGTCGAGCAGCGGGATGATCGCCCGCTTCAGCGGCATCGTCAGGGACAGCCCCGCCCAGGACTCGTCCAGTCCGGCGACGAAGCCGGGAAGCCCGGCCTCGTCGACCTCGAACCGCTCGTACGACCAGGTGTCGAGGCCGAGCGCGGCGTAGGCCGCCCGGTGCAGGACCGGGGAGAGCGAGTGTGCGATCGGCGAGCCCAGGACGGCCGCACGCCGCGTTGACGGCATCAGTTCTTCCTCGACTTGTTGAACTCGTTGACGAGCTTCTGGTGGTCGGCGTTCGTCTTGGTGAACCGGGACGTCTTGCCGTCGAGCGAGATGAAGTAGTACCAGCCCTCGCTCGTCGGGTTCACCACGCCCTTCAGTGCCTCGTTGCCCGGGTTTCCGATCGGGCCGGGCGGCAGGCCCTTGTAGAAGTACGTGTTGTAGAGGTTGTCGTACTTTCGCAGCTCTTCAAGGGTGAGGTCGATCTTGCTCTGGTTCTTGATGTAGTTGTACGTCGAGTCGAACTCGAGCTTGCCGTAGGTCTGCGGGTTGCTGGGCTTGAGCCGGTTGTAGACGACCTCGGACATCTTGCGGAAGTCGTCGTGCGACGTGCCCTCGGCCTGCACGAGGCTCGCGATGGTGATGAGCTGCCACGGACTGTCGACCCCGAGCTGCTTCGCCTTGGCCTCCAGGTCGTACTTCGCGTACTCCGCGTTGGCGCGGGAGACCATCTTGCGCAGCACGTCCTCGGGCTTGTTGCCCTTGGCCACCGGGTAGCTCGCCGGGAAGAGAAAGCCTTCCAGCGGGTCCTTCAGGTTCTCGTGGTTCTTCGCCCACTCCGGGAGGCCCAGGTCGTCCGCCTTCGCCTTGGCGACGCCCTGCGTGGTGCCCGCCTTGAGGTCGAGCTTCTTGTCGATCTGCTCGTAGACCCAGACGTTCCGCCGGCCCTCGGGGATCACGAAGTTCGCCTGGCTCGCCGGGTCGAGCATCATCGTGACGGCGCTCTCCGCCGACATCTCCTTCTTCAGCGTGTAGACGCCCGCCTGGATGGAGAGGCCCTTGGGGTTCTTCCCCTGCGCGGCGACGAAGGCGTCCACGCTCTTGACGACGCCCGCCTTCTTGAGGATGTTGCCGATCTCGTAGCCGCCGGAGTCCTTGGGGATCTCGACCTGGACCGAGCCGTTGCCGTCGCCCGCGTAGTCGGGTGCCTCGCCGAACTGGCCCTGCCAGAACTGGTAGCCGAAGTAGCCGATTCCGCCGACGCCGCCCACGAGGACGAGCGCGACGACCAGACAGGCGACGCCGTTCCTGCTCTTCTTGCCCTTGCCGCCCCGGCGGTCGCGCCCGCCCCGCGACGACCGCCTGTCGCCGGGCTCGTCGTCGTACTCGTCGTCGGTGCCGTCCTCACCGGTGAAGAAGGGGTGCCGCTCCTCTTCCTCGGCCTCCGCGGCCGCCTCCGCCTCCCATTCGGTGACGGGCTCCGGCGGGGCCTGCCGCCGGCCCGGGGGCTGCGGCGGCGGGTACGCCTCGGGGGTGCCGTAGAGATCCGGGTTCTGACCGCCGTAGGGGTCGGCTGGCGTCGTGCCGTACGGCATGGCCGCCTGCCCCGTCTCCCAGGTGGGGTCGTACTGCTGTACGGGATACCCGGACGTGTCGTAGCCCTGGGCGGGCTGGCCCTGGTATCCGCCGTACGTCGCGGGATCCACGTACTGCTGGGGGTGGTGCGCCTGCTGGTCGTACTGCCCCTGCTGCTGCGCGTGCGACTGCTGCTGGTGAAGCTGCGCGTGCTGCTGATGCTGGTGCTGGTGAGGCTGCTGGTGGTGCGGGTCGTAGCCCTGCGTCTGGCCCTGGCCGTACGGGTCCTGCTGACCGTACTGCTGCTGCGCCTGCTGCGGGTACTGCGGCTGGCCTCCCCATCCCTGGTCCCCGTACAAGGGGTCCTCGGGATGCCACGGTTCGGAGCCGGGGCCCCGGCCATACTCAGTCATCGATCCCCAAACAGCCGCGAGGCTTCCGGACGGTCCGCCTCTACGTAGTGCGGCAGGCTGTTCGAACACCGCCGCATCGCGCGGAACGTTACCGTATCGCGATCAGATGACCACTTCGACGCCCTCGCCAGGCGGATTACCTGATACCCGTTCGGACTCAAGAGCGTTCTGAAGGATGATCACAGCGGCGGCCTGGTCGATGACGGACCGCCCCTTCTTCGACTTCACTCCCGAGGCCCGGAGCCCCTGGGTCGCCGTCACGGTCGTCATGCGCTCGTCGACCAGGCGGACCGGCACCGGGGCGATGCCCTTCGCCAGCTCGCCCGCGAAGCGCCTGACCTTGGCCGCGGCCGGGCCCTCGCCCCCGGAGAGGGAGCGAGGGAGCCCGACCACGACCTCGATCGGTTCGTACTCCTCGACGATCTGGCGGAGCCGCCGGTGGGCGGCCGGGACGTCACGTCCCGGCACGGTCTCCACCGGCGTGGCGAGGACCCCGTCGGGGTCGCACGAGGCGACCCCGATCCGGGCGTCCCCGACGTCGATCGCGAGACGACGACCGCGGCGCATCGTCACGCGGTCTCCACCACGAGACGCTCGACGGCGTCGATGGCGTCGCCGACGGCTTCCGGGTTCTGACCGCCGCCCTGGGCGACGTCCGGCTTGCCGCCACCGCCGCCACCGAGGGTCTTGGCGGCTGTACGGACCAGCTCACCGGCCTTGAGACCGCGCTCGCGGGCGGCCTCGTTGGTGGCGATGACGGTCAGCGGGCGGCCGTTGGCCGTGGTGAACAGGGCCACGACGGCCGCGCGGTCCGACGGGATGCGGCCACGGACGTCGAGGACCAGCCTGCGCAGGTCGTCGGCGGACGTGCCGTCCTGGACCTGGCCGGTGACGAGCGCGACACCGCGGACGTCCTTGGCGGTCTCGACGAGACCGGCGGCGGCCTGGAGCACCTTCTCGGCGCGGAACTTCTCGATCTCCTTCTCGGCGTCCTTCAGCTTGCCGAGCATGGAGGAGATCTTCTCCGGAAGCTCCTCGGAGCGGCCCTTGACCAGCTCCTGGAGCTGAGCGACGACCAGGTGCTCCCGGGCGAGGAAGTTGTACGCGTCGACACCGACGAGGGCCTCGACACGGCGCACGCCACTGCCGATCGACGACTCGCCGAGCAGCTTGACCAGGCCGAGCGCGGCGGTGTTCTTGACGTGCGTACCGCCGCACAGCTCCTTGGAGAAGTCGCCGATGGTGACGACGCGCACCTTCTCGCCGTACTTCTCGCCGAACTCGGCGATGGCGCCCTGACGCTTGGCCTCGTCGATCGGCATGACCTCGGCGTGGACGTCGAGCTCGCGGCTGAGGACCTCGTTGATCTTCTGCTCGACGTCCATGAGGACCGTGCCGGGAACGGCGTTCGGCGAGCCGAAGTCGAACCGGAAGCGTCCGGGCGAGTTCTCGGAACCGGCCTGGGCGGCTGTCGGGCCGAGGGCGTCACGCAGGGCCTGGTGCGTCAGGTGCGTGGCGGAGTGGGCGCGGGCGATGGACTGCCGACGGCGGACGTCGATGGCGGCGTAGGCGGTGGAGCCGACCGTCACCTCGCCGACCTGGACGGAGCCCTTGTGCACGGAGACGCCGGGGACCGGCTGCTGGACGTCACGGATCTCGATGACGGCGCCGCTGTGGAGCCGGATCCGGCCCTGGTCGGCGAGCTGGCCGCCGCCCTCGGCGTAGAACGGGGTGCGGTCGAGGACGACCTCGACCTCGTCGCCCTCGGAGGCGGCCGGCGACGGGACGCCGTTGACCAGCAGACCGACGACCGTGGACTCGCCCTCGGTGTTGGTGTAGCCGGTGAACTCGGTGGCGCCGTTTCCGTCGGCGATCTCACGGTAGGCGGCGACATCGGCGTGGCCGGTCTTCTTGGCCTTGGCGTCGGCCTTGGCCTTGTCCCGCTGCTCCTGCATGAGGCGGCGGAAGCCCGCCTCGTCCACGGAGAGCCCCTGCTCGGCGGCGATCTCCAGGGTGAGGTCGATCGGGAAGCCCCAGGTGTCGTGGAGCAGGAAGGCCTTCTCGCCGGAGAGGACGGTGCCACCGGCGGCCCTGGTCTCGCTGACCGCGCCGTCGAGGACGTTCGAGCCGGCGTTGAGCGTCTTGAGGAAGCGGGCCTCCTCGGCGAGGGCGACGGTCTCGACGCGCTTGCGGTCGGTGATCAGCTCCGGGTACTGCTCGCCCATCGTGTTGATCACGGTGTCCACGAGCTCGCCGACGACCGGACCGGTGGCACCGAGCAGGCGCATGTTGCGGATGGCACGGCGCATGATGCGGCGCAGCACGTAGCCGCGGCCCTCGTTGCCCGGGGTGACGCCGTCGCCGATGAGCATCACGGACGTACGCATGTGGTCGGCGACGACGCGGAGCGAGACGTCGCTCTCGTGGGACTTGCCGTAGGCGACGCCGGTGAGCTCGGTGGCCTTGTCGATGACGACCTGGAGGGTGTCGGTCTCGTACATGTTCTGTACGCCTTGCAGGATCATCGCGAGGCGCTCGAGGCCGAGGCCGGTGTCGATGTTCTTGGACGGCAGCTCGCCGAGGATCGGGAAGTCCTCCTTGCCGGAGCCCTCGCCGCGCTCGTACTGCATGAAGACCAGGTTCCAGATCTCCACGTACCGCTCGTCGTTGACGGCCGGGCCGCCCTCGACGCCGAACTCGGGGCCGCGGTCGTAGTTGATCTCGGAGCACGGGCCGCAGGGGCCGGGGACGCCCATCGACCAGTAGTTGTCCTTCTTGCCGAGGCGCTGGATGCGCTCGGCGGGGACGCCGATGACGTCGCGCCAGATCTGCTCGGCCTCGTCGTCCTCCTGGTAGACGGTGATCCAGAGCTTCTCCGGCTCCAGCCCGTAGCCGCCGTGCTCCACCGGGGTGGTCAGCAGCTCCCAGGCGAGCTTGATGGCGCCTTCCTTGAAGTAGTCGCCGAAGGAGAAGTTGCCGCACATCTGGAAGAACGTGCCGTGGCGGGTGGTCTTGCCGACCTCTTCGATGTCGGGCGTACGCACGCACTTCTGCACGCTGGAGGCGCGCGAGAACGGCGGCTTGACCTCGCCGAGGAAGTACGGCTTGAAGGGAACCATGCCGGCGGGGACCAGAAGCAGAGTCGGGTCGTCCGCGATGAGCGACGCCGAAGGCACGACGGTGTGCCCGCGCTCCTCGAAGAAGCTCAGCCAGCGGCGGCGGATTTCAGCCGACTCCATCAGTGGTCCTCATTCCGGTTGTACGAAATCGTTCGGTACGAATACGTGGTGGTGGTGTCCGGGGTGGCATCGAGCGATGCCCTGCGGCGCGCCCCGGGGAGCTCGCGCCCGGCCGGTGCGTCCGGGGATGCCTCGAGGCCCAGTGCCTCGCCCAGTTCGGCTTCGCGCTGGACCATGCCCGCCTTGACGTCGAGGGCGAAGTCCTTGAGCCGGTGACCGGTCTCGATGGCCTTGTTCGCCGCCTGCGCGGCGAGGCTCTCCGGGGTCAGCTGCTTGAGCTTGCGGTTGACCTTGGTGGTGGCCCACACGCCGGCTGCTGCGCCTGCGGTGAACCAGAACGTACGGCGGAACATCGCGGGTCAGCCTTTCTGCTTCCGGCGCCGCGCGGAGGGCACGGTGCGACCGACGACGGTGCGGGGGGCGGGCGCGGCCGGTGCCTGGTCCCGGCCGAGGGCCCTGCGTACTCCGTAACCGAAGGCCGCGACCTTGACGAGCGGGCCGCCGAAGGTGGAGGCGACGGTCGTGGAGAGCGCCGAGGCGTTGGAGGTGACCTCCTGGACGTCCGAGGCGATGGCGTCCACGCGGTCGAGCTGGGTCTGCGCCGACCGCACGGTGGCGGAGGCGTCGCTGAGCAGCGGGACCGCCTGTTCGGTCACGTCCGCCACGAGCTTGGTGGTCGCCTTGAGCGTCTGCGCCAGCCTCACCAGAACCACGGCGAGGAAGGAGACGAGAATCGCCCAGAACACGGCCACCAGGATCCCGGCAACCTCTCCACCGGTCACTCCGCACCGCTCTCTGCTGTCGTTGGGCCCTTGCGAAAAGTCGTCCTCCGACCCTATCGCGCCCGGGGTCTTTCCCCGTACCGCATTAGGGGCGGTACGGGGGCTCAGGGACTGGGGATCAACCGCCCCGATTGTACGGAGTGCGCGTGGATGAGTACGCTCCGTGTCCCATGCGAAGGACCAACCTCCCGGCGGAGCTGAACGTCTTCGTCGGACGGGCCGCAGACCACGACCGACTGACCCGCCTCCTGGGGGAGTCGCGCCTGGTCACCGTCGTCGGGGTAGGGGGCGTCGGCAAGACCCGGCTCGCCCTGAGGGCCGCCAGGGCCGTGGAGAAACGCTACACCGACGGTGTATGGCTCGCCGATCTCTCGGTGCTGCCCGACCCGGAGCTCGTCGCCTTCGCCCTCGTCGAGGCGCTGGGGCTGACCGACCACACGCTGCGCACCCCGGTCGAGACGCTGACCGACCACCTCGCGGAGCGCCGGCTGCTGCTGGTGGTGGACGGTTTCGAGCACCTCGTCGAGGAGTGCGCCCCCTTGGTCCGTCGGCTTCTCGCGCACGCCCCGGGTCTCACCGTCCTCGCGGTGGGCCGCCGTCCGCTGCGCGTCGACGGGGAGGCCGTGGTCACGCTGGCGCCGATGGACGAGGACGACGCGGAGGCGCTGTTCGTGGAGCGGGCGGCGGCCTCGGCCGGACCCGGCCAGGCGACCGGGCCCGTACGCGAGCTGTGCCGGCGGCTCGACGGGATTCCGCTGGCACTGGAGCTGGCGGCCGCCCGGATGCCGCTCCTGACGGTGGAGCAGATGCTGCGGCGGCTGGGTGACCGGTTCCGGCTCCTGACGGACGGGGCGCGGGGCGCGCTCCCCCGGCACCAGACACTGCGTACGGCGATCGGCTGGAGCCACGAGCTGTGCACGCCGGAGGAGCGACTGCTGTGGGCGCGCCTTTCGGTCTTCGCCGGTCCGTTCGACCTGGAGGCGGTGGAGTACGTCTGCGCAGGCCGGGAGCTTCCGCCGGAGCGGGTGATGGATGTGCTCGGCGGTCTGCTCGCGCAGTCTCTGGTCGTACGCGAGGACACGGCCGCCGGTCCGAGATACCGGATACTGGATACGGTCTCCGACTACGGCGCGGAGTGGCTGGCGGCGCTCGGCGACACCGAGCGCATGCGCCGTCGGCACCGCGACTGGTACATGGGCCTGGCCACCTGGTGCGAGCTGGAGTGGTTCAGCCCGCGGCAGGCCGAGGTCGCGGCCTGCCTGGACGCCTCGCTCCCCAATCTTCGGGCGGCTCTCGAACTCTGTCTGGAGCAGCCGGACGAGGCGCACCTGGCGCAGCATCTCGCCGGGACGCTCTGGTTCGCCTGGGTCGGGTGCGGGCGTCTGGCCGAGGGCCGGCACTGGCTGGACCGGGCGCTCGCGCTCGACTCGGAGCACGATGACGCCCGGCTGAAGGCCCTGTGGGTGGTGGGGTACGTGACGATTCTGCAGGGCGACGCCACGGCGGCGGTGGCCGCGCTGCACGAGTGCGGGGAGCGGGCCCGCTCCCTCGGCAACCCCCTGGCAGAGGCGTGCGCGACGCACCGGATGGGCTGTCTGGCGCTGCTCTCGGACGACATGCCGCGTGCGGAGGAGCTGATCGGCCGGGCCCTGGCGACGTACCGGGAGCTGGGCGAACTCAACAGCAACGTGCTGATGGGTCAGGTCGAGCTGGCGATGGCCCGGGTCTTCCAGGGCGATCTGGAGGGCGGGGTCGCGCTCTGCGCGGAGGTGCGGGAGATCTGCGAGGAGCGCGGCGAGCGCTGGACCAAGGCGTACGCGCTCTATGTCCTGGCGTACGCGGCGTGGGCCGGGGGCGATCACCGCGAGGCGCGGACGCTGCTCACGGAGTGCGTCGGCATCAACCACATGTTCCACGATCTGGTGGGGCTGGTGCTGGCGATCGAGCTGCTCGCACTGGTGACGGCGAGCGAGGGCGATCCGACGGAGGCGGCCGTGCTGCAGGGCGCCGCACTGCCGGTGTGGGACTCGGTGGGGCTGCGGCTCTTCGGCTCGGGCCACTTCAACGGCGCGCGGGCGCTGTGCGCGGCCAAGGCCGGGGAACTGCTGGGCGCGGAACGCTATCGGGCGTCGGTGCGGGAGGGGCAGGGGCTCTCGCTGGACGCGGCGGTGGACCGGGCACTCAGCGTGCGCCGGAACCCGGGCGCACGCGGCACGGGCCCACGGGCGCCGCGCCCGTTCCGTACGGCGTTCCCGGAGAACGCGGAAGCCCGCCGACTCCCCCACTCGTAAGGGCGGGGAAGCGGCGGGCTGAACACCGCGGGGGGTACTACGGCTCCCCCGGCTACCGCCGGGAGATGCCCCAGATCAGCGGGCGTAGTACTCGACGACCAGCTGCTCGTCGCAGATGACCGGGATTTCCTTGCGGTTCGGGTCGCGGTCGAGGCGGAAGGCCAGGGCCTTCAGGTTGACCTGCAGGTAGCGCGGGGTCTCACCGTCGGCGGCGAAGCCACCCTCACGGGCCACCTGGAACAGGGGCTTCTCGCGGGAGCGCTCGCGGACCATCACGACGTCGTCGGGACGGACGCGGAACGACGGCTTGTCGACCTTGCCACCGTTGACCTGGATGTGACCGTGCACGACCATCTGGCGGGCCTGGTAGATGGTGCGGGCGATGCCCGAACGCAGGACCAGGGCGTCGAGGCGACGCTCGAGCTCGACGACCAGCGCCTCACCCGTCTTGCCCTCGGCCTTCTTGGCACGGTCGTAGGCGCGCGCCATCTGGCGCTCGCTGATGTCGTACTGCGCGCGCAGACGCTGCTTCTCGAGCAGACGGACCTTGTAGTCCGAGTTCTGCTTGCGGCCACGGCCGTGCTCGCCCGGCGGGTAGGGGCGGGCCTCGAAGTACTTGACGGCCTTCGGGGTCAGCGCGATGCCGAGGGCACGCGACTTCTTGACCTTGGGACGGGACTGGTTCGGCATGAACCAACCTCTCTATCTGTACGAATACGGCTTCACCAGGGTTAGAGGAGGTCGCATCCGCAGCCGGGGAAACCCGTACGGTCGTCGAGGACCTGACGGGCAGCCGCTCCCTGGTCTGGGCACATACGTGCAGCACGCGAACGGCCCATCGCCTGATCCCGGGGGCCGGGGAGGTGATGGGTTGCCCGCGACACCTTCGAAGGTGCGCGACACTCCTGGAGATTCCGCGCGAGGCGGGTCTCCGGCTGCCTGTCCCGTTCTGGTGGCGCCGACCGAAGCCGGACACGGGACGCAGCACTCCGCACGAGTGTACCGGGTCGGCCGGGGGCCTGTGCACGCGCCCGGGCCTGCCGTCAGCCGTCGCCGCGCAGCCGCTCCCGCACCTTCTCGACCACGTCCGCGTACCTCGCCTCCGCGCCGTAACGCGTCGGCTCGTAGTAGCGCCTGCCGTGGACCTCGTCCGGCGCGTACTGCTGCGCCGCGATACCGCCCGGGACGTCGTGCGGATACACGTACCCCTGGGCGTGGCCCAGCTTGGCCGCGCCCTTGTAGTGACCGTCGCGCAGATGCGGCGGGACCGCGCCCGCGAGGCCGTCGCGCACGTCCGCCTGGGCCGCGAAGATCGCGGTGGTCGCCGCGTTCGACTTGGGGGCCAGGGCCAGCGCGATCGTGGCGTGGCTCAGGGTCAGCGCCGCTTCGGGGAAACCGATCATGGCGACGGC
>NZ_JBHUYJ010000161.1:0-10702 GCF_042668715.1 Streptomyces sp. NPDC057271 | reverse complement strand
GGATTCTTCATCCCGTCGAGTGAACCCCCGCCGACCTGCACCTGCAGGTCACAACAACGTGCCCGCAGAAATCGAACCCGCGGGAGTAGAGACATAGGGCCTGTCTGGAGGATCGATCATGTCTGCTTCTCCCGGTTCTCCCGGCCTGGCCGAGCATCGGCCGCCGGCGGCCACCGACCGCCTGGCCTGGTGGAGGCACATCCCGGCGCTGGCCTCCGCCGCCGCCGGGATCAGGCAGGCGTCCGACGCCTGGGACGCGGTCTCGGACTCCTTCTGCGACGGCGACGGCTGGCCCCTCGACGAGCAGGGATGCGAGGACGGCAAGGTGAAACGCGACGCCGAGGCGTGGAAACACGTGAAGGTCTTCCTCGCCCACGGCCCCGAGGTCCTGGCCGGCGTCCGCGCTGCCGCCAGTGGTGCCGACTACGTCGCGGGGCCGATCAGCGAAGACCTCCGCCGGCTGCGCGGGATCGACACCACCCTGGAACGGGCGGGACAGCTCCGGCGCGAGTGGGATCAGATCATGGCCCTCATGGACGCCTCGCTCCCCGGCTCCCGGAAGCTCTACGAGAGCCAGGCGAAGGAGGACCGCAACGCCGACGGCTGGCACTACGCCGACGAGTTGTCCATCCGCGGCCCGGCCCTCGTACGGGCCGCGGACTACCTGGCCGGCCGAGCGGACCGCGAACAGTCCTCGCGGGCCGAACAGGCACGCGTGGCCCTCGCCCGATCCGCCCCTGGCCGGCACGGTGCCCTGCCGGTTTCTCCCCCGGCGCCACCGGCACCCGGCCCACCGGTGCCGGGGCGCTCCCGCTGACGCCAGTAGACCGAGTCCCGGCGGGACCAAACCTTCCGATCGCCAGATCCTCGTGGACCACCGCCCGCCCGACACCGCGTGCCCGCAGCCCGCGCCGCCGACCGCTGGAACACCCCACCACGGAGAAAACCCATGCACCAGGGCAACCCCCTGATCACCTTCGAGCGAGAGGGACCACACATCACCGCGTGGACCAGCACCGTCTCCTCGCCTGCTGTGTCCGAGGATCCGAAAGAGGATCACGGGTACGGCCACCTCACTGCTCCTCTCCGCCAGCGCGGCCTGGAGGTCACCGTCGAGTACGGCCTGAGCGACTACATCGTCCACGCCACCCTCCCCGGCGGCAGTTCGCTGATCATCTCGCCGCCGCAGGAACCACCCGGCGAGTACCCCGAGTTCCCGGAGAGCTGGACGGCGATCCGCCACCGGGACACCGGGCCCTCGGTGTACGAAGAGATCTACGACTCGGAACCCGGCGGCCCACACGCCCGGTACGGCGGCAGCGTCCCGAGTCTGCTCGCCGCCGTCGACGCCCGCCTGGACCAGCTCGGCGTGCCGCCACGCCCCGAACAGCAGCGCTCCTCGCAGGAGCGTGACGCCGACGCCGTGCTCCGCCGTGCGGGTTTCATCGCCGCCGTCTCTTTCGATGGGGAGCGCTACCACCGGCTGCCCACGGCCATGACCGATCCGACCGAGCAGCGGCGGGCGGTGACCCGGGCTTTCGCCGCGCTGCAGGACGAGGGCTTCACCGTCCTGTGCGACTCAGCCCTGCTCACGTCCAAGGGCCGAAGTCCGACAGACCGGACCGCCCTGCCGGCCTCTGCTCAGCCACGGGTGAGCGCTGCTCTCGCGCCCTCGCCGTCGGCCGGACCGCGCACGGTCCGCACACCCCTGGCGACGGACCCTCCCCCACGTCCCGTGCTTCCACCCGCACGTCCCTCCACCACCCTTGGTCGCTGATCTCTTCCCGTCTCGGAGTACGCCGTATGCCTCTCACCAGCAGAACCCTTCCGGCCCTCGACCTCCCCCGTCATCGAGCCCGCACCGGATGGATCAGCCGTGTTGCCCACCTCCGCCGAAGAACTGCTTGCCGACGTCACCGTCGGCCGCCACCCCGACTACGGCATCGTCGCCGCGAACCCCAAGAACCTCGCCGCCGGCACCTGGATGCTGGAGCGGCTCGACTTCCGCCCTGTCCTGGGCGAGGCGACCCTGTACGCCCTGACCGACCAGCAGCGTGACGGGCAGGGCCGCGCCACGCGGGCCGTCGCGCTGCTGCGCAATGCCGGCTTCCGGGTCGACACGGACGCCGTGTTCAACCCCTCCCTGGTACCCACCCCGGGGCCCGTCCCGTCCCGGGCTCTGCACGCCGAGCCCGATGTCGCATTCGCCGAGCATCCGCGGCTCGGCATCGTCGCGGCCATCGACAGCCGCGCCTCCGGACTCACCGGACTCGCCCTGATCGAACGCGGCTGGCGGCACGATCACCGCCTGGACATCTACATGCTGCCCGGCGCCAGCCGCGACGAGGCCCTGGGGAAGGTCGCCGACGCCACGCTGGCCCTGCACCGTTCCGGTGTCCAGGTCGCGGTGCAGCCCCGCCTCGCCCAGGACGTTGCGGCCCGCCACCGCCCCGCGCCCGCCTCGTCCCGCGACCGTGTCCAGGGCGCTGGCCGTAGTTCTCCGATCGTGGCCGCCGCGCTCGCCGCCAGCCCGGCCCTCGCCAATCTCCCGGGCAAGGCGCCGGGGTCGGCTCCCGCCACGTCCGTCGCGGCGGCCCGGCCGGTCGACCCGCGCATCGCGTTCTCCTGCAACCGCTGACCCAACTCCCGTAAGGAATACCGCCCATGGCCGTGAAGACCATC
The DNA here is from genome assembly GCF_042668715.1 of Streptomyces sp. NPDC057271. NCBI lineage: Bacteria > Bacillati > Actinomycetota > Actinomycetes > Kitasatosporales > Streptomycetaceae > Streptomyces > Streptomyces sp. NPDC057271. Next base: position 8,020 of record NZ_JBHUYJ010000161.1, on the reverse strand, counting down.
TGGCCGATCAACCACCTGCACGTCCATGTCGTTCCTTGGCGAGTGGACGAGAACCTGCCCCTTGCCCTGGACCCCTCAGCACGCCGTTCACGCCGCGCAGAAGGCCTCGCTCTCGGGGTCAAGGCCGAGGCGGGCACTCCAGGATCCGGCCGTCGACGGTCCCGATGAGCAAGTGCCCTTGGGGCGCGACAGCAAGGGACAGTGCGGTGGTCGGTGCTCCTTCGACCTCGAGCTCGGTGTTCCATCGCACCGAGCCGTCGGCGGCGTCCAGTGCTGTCAGGGCGCCGGAGTTGTCGGCCACGTAGACGGTGTCCCCGTCGGTGTCGAGGGCGGTGGCGGGATAATCGGTGCGGTGCTGCCACTGCACTGAGCCGTTCAGGGATCGCCGCACTGTGTAGGCCCCACCGGGTTGGAGCCCGTGGCCATGGTGGACAGCGCCGGCATAGACCAGGGACTGTCCGATTTCGACTGCGGGACCCCCGAAATGGTGCTCTGCCGGTACCCAGGAGTGCGGGAAGAGCGGCCGCAATGTCCCATCGGCACCCAGGGCGGTGACCCATTTTTCCCTATGCGGCTTGTCCGGGTCAGTGCCGACCAAGAGGTACGGTTGGCTCGCGCGGCGGACGGCGAACGGATGATTGAACAGGTCGAAATGGCCGACCTCAGGACCGTTCACCGGACCGTCCAGGTCGAACATCACCAGCCGTTCGGGATGCTTGCGGCGGCCGCCCAACGGCCTCAGGATCGCCCTTTGGCCGCCTGCGACAAGAACCGTGAACACGCCCGGGCTCAGGGTCTCCAGCACCTGCCCTGTGTCGACGGCGATCCGGGCGACTCGGGGTGCGGAGGTCTCCCAGCGCCTTCCGTTGCGGCGACTGCGGCGCTCGGCGTTAGTCCAGACCGATGTGCCGTTGGAGGCCAGAACCAGCTGTCGGCCGCCTTCCTCATCCTCAACCGCCCATTGCAGGTCTCCTGATGGCAGCCACGACTCCGCCAAGATTCCGTCCAGAGCGGCCAGCACACGGCCGTCCTCCGTTCCTTCGACAGCCCATACCCGCCGGCGCACGGACCACTGCCGACCGGCCGAGGCCGCGAGGTCCGCGAGGGTTCGGCGGGCCTCCGCACTGTTATCCGGATGGACGACCGGTTCCGCGGGGGCGGCCAGCTCCTCGGCACCGATCGCCCCCCGCCCGACGGCACGCCAGTCCGAGCGAGCCACGACGACCGTATGCCCCTGCTCGTGTGCCTGAGGGTTCTCCCAGTCGTCACACGGCGCCAAGACCAGACGAAGAGCCGTCTCGCTGCGCCATTCCACGCTGAGCACCTCCCGCGGGTACAGCAACGAGGACACGACGTCGCCGGAGTCCAGGTGGATCAGCAGCAGCTCGCCTTCGAAGGAATAGCCGCCGTCGTAGCACCCCGTACCAACGGCCAACAGAGGAAGAACGGGGTGGAAGGCGAGAGACCGAACGGGGTACCGAGATCGGACCAGGTGCCGACACCGCAGCCCGTCATGCTCATAGACACCGATCCGATGCCCCGTCCATCGGGAGTCCGCAGTCCCACCGCCACTCCACTGGACATGCCCGAGGTCCCCACCCACAGCGACCGTCCGCGAGCGCTCGTCAACGACGGCCAGAGCAGGTTCTCCAATCTCGGCGAATGGGCCGTCGCCGAACACGCGTCGGACTATCGGCACGAGGGTCATACAGGGTTCCTCCCAGGGCGGCACATGAACGACCGCCGTCCCGGGCGCGGCACGGCGGCAGCTCATGATCCCGTCGGGCGGCGGGGTACACCATTGGATTTCATCCGGGCAAAGCACTGCCCCGTACAGCCCGTGCCCATCTGGGTGAACGTGGCGAGCCGATGGCATTGCGATCCCCCTGTCTCGCGAGACACACAAATCGCGAAGAACACAGCTGCGGCCATAAAGCCGACCGAGAACCCCTACTTCTAGCCGCTCGGTGCCCCGCTGCGGCGGGGCACCGAGTCCTCCTCTCCCGCCAAGGTCAGGGACGGGTGAGCACGGCGTCTATCAGGGATCCCCGGCCGGGCCAAATCCCGAATCCTGCTGATTCTCTCCCTGTTGGTCCGACCTCCGGACCCTCGTTTCTTCCTTCTCTTTCGAGGTAGACACCGTGATCGCCCACCTGCAGCGCGCCAGCGACACCGTCGGCCTGCTCGCGTACCTGTATGGGCCGGGTGAGCGCCGCAACCACACCAGCCACCGGTTGATCGCGGGCGACGGTCACGGAGCCCCAATCGAACTGCTCGCCGAGCCGGGTTCGCTGTCCTACCTGGCCCGCGCTCTCGACGCGCCCGTCGAGCGTCTCGGGGCCCGCGCCCCCGTGCAGCCGACCTGGGTCTGTTCGGTCCGCTCCGACCCGCGTCGGCCCGACCTCACCGACTCGCAGTGGGCCACCGTCGCCCGCAGCCTGGTGTCCGCCGTCGGGCTCGCCCCGGACGGCGATCCCGACGCCTGCCGGCGGATCGCCCTGCGCAACCAGACCCGGCAGGTGCACATCGTCGCCACCGTCGCCCGTGAGGACGGCGGTCTCCACAACACCTACCGCGACATCTTTCGCGTGCAGACCGAGTGTCGGTGCCTCGCTGCCGAGCTGAGGCACCTGCCCGCCGCTCCCGACCCGACCCCCCGCGCCCAGGAGGCCCACGTGCCTGCTCCTTCGATCATCATTACGTCCGAGTTCAGCGGCAGCGTCGTGGCAAAGGGGGCCACCGACGATCTCTCCGCCTCGATCCTCAAGCATGCTGGCTTCCAACAGATCGACGACTGGCACGGCCGGCGCCATCGCCTTCCCACCACCACCCCAATCGCTGACAAGGTCGCCATCGCCACCCACGCAGCCGAGATGCTCCGCGCCGCCCGCTACAGCGTCGATCTGCCTCCCTCCCTGGACACGGCCCGGATGAGCGCGCCGGCCCACCCACTCGGGCCCTATGCCGCCGGAGCGGAACTCCTCCAGATCACCGACCGGATCCGATCGGCCGAGAACGGGGCCGACCTTCAGCGGGCGGTCGACCAACTCCTTCACCCCGAGCACGGCGCCCTGGAGCGCGTCCGCGAAGCGTTGGAGGCAGCCAGTGAGCACATCAACGACCTCGACGACGAGGCGTACGCGCTCGCCGACCGGTTCGGCTTCGCTGCGGAGTTCGTCAGCTCGGCGCAGTCCGAACTCGTCGATTCCGAGGCCGAGTTGCGCCGTGTCGGCAACACGCAGCAGCCCGAGACCGAGACGCGGACGCGCTCCCCGAAACTGCCCGATCACCGGGACGCCGCTCTGGCCACTTCGCCAGCCGTGGCCAAGGCCAAGGTTTTCCCGTCCCTCGGCGTCGAGGCGACGGACTCCACTGTGGCCGTGCGGCCGTCGCACGCCCCTGGTCCGCGGCGGTGACTCTGGTGATCTCGTCGTACGCGCCCGCCGTCCTGGCTCCCGCCTACCTCACGCGGGCGGTCGATGCCCTTGCCGACAACCGGACCCTGTCAGGCGGACCAACACCGGCACCAGCGCCCCGCCATCCACCACGCCGCCCCGTCCGCGGAACGCCCCGCTCCCTCTGCCGATGAAGCCTTCCGTTCGATCCGCAAGGAGTAGGCCCATGAGTTGCACGAGAGCCGAGCGCGCCCCGCCCTACCCGCTCGCACCCCAAGGAACCGCCCGTGCCTTCCCCGCGCACCAGCGCGCCGTCGACCACCACCGGATCCGACGCGCTCCTCTATCTCTTGTTCGGCGCCCTCGGCGCCGCGATGGCCTTCGGCTCCCTCGCCTGGCTGACCGGCAACCTCACCAACTCCCTTGTCGGAAGCAGCCCGTGGACCCCGTTCCGTGCCACCGACGCCCTGCTGCACCCCGAGGTGCTGTGGCCGGCCCTGAGCACCACCGCGCTGCTGGTCGGCGTCCGCGTCGTTCCCGGCCTGCTCACCCTTGCGCTGATCACCACCGGCCTGGTGCTGTGGCTGCGCTGGCGCTCCGGCGCCAAAACCGGTCTCGCCCGCAAGTCCGACCTGGCGCCGCTGCTGGACAAGGAGATCACCGCCAAGGCCAAGAGCCTGCGGCCGTCCCTCGGCGACCGGGAGCGCAAGGAGATCGCTCCCGCCGACCGCGGCATCCTGCTCGGCACCCTCGATCCGGGCCGGACCGATGTCCGGGCGTCCTGGGAGGACGTGATCGTCGCGATCATGGCCCCGCGTTCCGGCAAGACGTCCGGGCTGGCGATCCCCGCAATCCTCGCGGCCCCCGGTCCGGTGCTGCTCACCTCCAACAAGGCCGCGAACGACGCGTTCACCGCCACAGTGGATGCCCGTGCCGAGGTCGGCACGGGCTGGACCCTCGACCCGCAGCAGATCGCCCATCATCCGCGTGAGATGTGGTGGGACATCCTGGCCGACGCCCGGGACCTGGCTGGGGCGAAACGGCTGGCCGGGCACTTCGTCGCGGCGAGCGTGGACGAGTCGAGCGGCTCCGACTTCTGGTCCACCGCCGCGTCCAACACGCTCAGCGCACTGTTCCTGGCCGCCGCAAGCCATCGACGGCCGATCACCGACGTGCTGGCCTGGCTCGCCTCCCCCGCCGACCGGACCCCGGTCGACCTGCTCACCGACGCCGGCCACGACGCGGTCGCCGCACAGCTCCAGGGCACCGTCTCCGGCGCGACCGAGACCCGCGACGGCATCTATGAGACGGCGAGGCAGTACGCGAGCTGCCTGCTCGACCCGGAGGTCGCCGCCTGGGTCACCCCGAGCGAGGACCTCCCCGAGTTCAAGCCCCTCGCCTTCGCCACGTCCCGCGACACGCTGTACCTGCTGAGCAAGGACGGCGGCGGCAGCGCGTCGGCGATCATCGCGGCGGCGGCCGACGCCGTGATGCGCGCGGCCGTGATCGTCGCCGAGCGCTCCGGCGGGCGGCTCGACCCGCCCGCCCTGTGCGTCCTCGACGAGGCCGCCAACGTGTGCCGCATCAGCGACCTCCCGGACTTGTACTCGCACCTGGGCAGCCGGGGCGTCATCCCGATAACGATCCTGCAGTCCTACCGGCAGGGCCAGCGGTGCTGGGGCGAGGCCGGGATGGACGCCCTCTGGTCCGCCGCCACCGTCAAGATCGTCGGATCGGGCATCGACGACGCCGACTTCGCCGACCGCCTCAGCCGACAGGTCGGCGACCACGACGTCCAGACCGTATCGGTGTCGACGAACGAGGGCGGCAAGTCCACCTCAGTGAGCATGCGCACCGAGCGGATCCTCCCTCCCGACGCGATCCGCGCCCTGCCCAAGGGGAAGGTGCTGCTGCTGGCCACCGGCCTGCGGATCGCCATGCTCAGCATCCGGCCCTGGTACAAGGAGCCCTCCGCCAAGGTGGTCGGGCCGGCCTCCGCCCGCGCCACGAAGGCGATCACCGAGCGGGCCCTCGCGAAGAGCATCGGGCACGACGACTTCGGGCTGTCGGCATGAGCGCGCCCACGCCGCCTTCCGCGCGGCTGGCGCAGTCGCCGGCCGTCCTGCGCGAGGACCGGTGGTGGCTGGTCGGCGATGCCGGATCGGTTCCCGTCGCCGATCCCTCCTTCGCCACCGTGCTCGACGACCTCGCAGAGGCGATGGCCGCCGCCGACCGTGCAGTCGCCGATCTGCGTGCCCAGCCGAGTGAGCCGTCCGCTTCCAGCATGGGAGGCCGTCGATGAACCCGCTGCTGAATGCCGAGCAGGCGGTCCTCGGCGCGGTGCTCCTCGACCCGGGCCAGCTCGCCCACCTGGAGTGGCTCGCGCCGGATCACTTCTACCGGCCAGTCCACCAGGCCCTGTTCGCCGCGCTTCGCAAGCTCCGGGACGGTGACCACCCCGCGGTGGGGGGCGAGGGGCCGGTGCCGCTGTCGTGGGTGACCGACGCTGTCGACGAAGCCAGCCTCCATGTCAGGGGACTGACCGCCTCGTACGCCCATCTCCTGGTCTCGGCCTGTCCGCGTGCAACGCACGCTCCGGTGTACGGCCGCATGGTGCTGGAGGGGGCGATCCACCGCACCGTCACCCAGCACGCGATCCGGCTTCACCAGGAGGCTCGCACGGGCGCCCTGCGAGGCGAGGTCGAGGGAGCGCTGCACTACGCGGACGTCCTGACGGGGGTACTCACCGATCTCGCCCGGCGGTGGGGCACCGAACCGCGCCCTGTCGCGCCCGCGACATCGCAGGCCCCCGACCCGCCTGCCCTTCTGCTGGCTCAGGCCGATCGGGCTGCCGAGGACGAGGTGTTCCTTCTGGCCGTACTCGTCGAGCGGCCGGAGGCCATGGGCAAGGTGGTGGACTGGCTGCGTCCCGGGGATTTCGCCGACCCGGTCCACGGGCAGCTCTACAGGTGCCTCGGGGCGCTGCACCACAGGGGCGAGCCCATCGACCGGATCACCCTGCTCTGGGAGGCCCAGCGGCGCGGCCTGCTGGCCGACGGCACGCTGTCGGAAGACCGGTTCGCCGCCATCTGCGACGGCGTGGGGGCCGGTGACGCCGAGTGGCTCGGCAAGCAGGTGATGCGTTCCTCCCTCACGCGCACCGCAGCTGCCTCCGCCCGCGCGGTCCGCGCCCTTGCCGCGGACGAGGTTCTGGCTCCGGGGCGGCTGATCAACCACGCCCTGCACGCTCTCGGCCCGCTCGACGAGGTCCGCGCCCGCTGGCAGACCGCGAACGGCCGGCCAACTTCACGGGCACCAGCCACCGCTTCCTCTCCAAACGGTCCGCCGACGGCGCGCGTACACGCTGCCCTCACCCGCAGTACGCCGCGCCCCGCTCCGTCTCCACCGGGCCAACTCGGCCCCAGGCCCACCCCGACCGCCGCACGCCCGCCCTCGCGCAACCACAGCTGACATCCCTTATCCACCGCTCGTCCTCACGTACAGGAATTCATCGTGACCACGAACCCTCTCGCTGACGCCCTGGCCATACGTGCCACGGCCACGGCCTTCGACGCCCAGCGCGGCAAGCTCCCGGTCCCCGGCGACCCTCACCGCCTCCCCGGCAGCGTCGCCGTCGCCCAGCAGATCTCCGAACTCGGCAAGCTGATCACCGACCTGGGCGACGAGGTCCTCTTCCGCACCGTCAACAGGGACCACGGCTCCCGAACTTCCCTGGCCGTGTCCAGCTTCTCCGCCTCCGTACGGCCCGCTGGTGAGGCGGCAGCCGCGCTTGGGGAAGTGGCCCAGCAGCTCGCGTTCCTGGAACGGACCGAGCACCTGCACGACCGGCCCGACACCCGGGATGCCCGGGAAGCGGCGGGGCGGGTGATCGACGAGGCGCTCGTGACAGCGGACACGGCCCTGCGGGAAGCGGCCGACTCCTTGCACGCCGCCTCGACGGCAGTCTCGCCGCCATCGTCCCGGCTCCGGGCCGCCATCGGCCGGACCACCACCCCCGTGTACGAGGCCGCACCGGCTGCCCCCGCGGCACCGGCGTCGGCGACGGTTGCGCCCCGGACCGTACGGGCCCGGTGACATGCCCGCCACCGTCTCCCACCCTCCGCTGATCGGGTCACTCTGCTCCGGGTACGGCGGCCTCGACCTGGGCGTGCAGTCCGCTCTCGGCGGCACGCTTGCCTGGCACGCAGAGGTCGATCCGAACGCCTCGCGCATCCTGGCCCACCACTGGCCCGGCGTCCCCAACCTGGGCGACATCACGACCGTCGACTGGTCCACCGTCCCCCGCGTGTGCGTCCTGACGGCCGGCTTCCCCTGTCAAAGACGTCTCGGTCGCCGGCCGCCGGGCCGGACTCAACTCCCAGACCCGATCGGGGCTGTGGCTGCACGTCGCCCGTGCGGTCGAGGCCCTCCGACCCTGCTTGGTAGTGATCGAGAATGTGCGCGGCCTCCTCACCTCCCCCGCCGGTTCCCCTGGCGACGTGGAACCCTGCCCGTGGTGTCTGGGAGACACCGCAGGCCAGCCTGCTGTGCGCGCACTCGGTGCCGTACTCGGATCCCTGGCCGACCTCCGGTTCGATGCGCGCTGGTGCGTGCTTCGCGCCTCT
>NZ_JBHUYJ010000160.1:0-10745 GCF_042668715.1 Streptomyces sp. NPDC057271 | reverse complement strand
CCACCACCCTTGGACGTCCAGCGGTACATCCGCATGGCGCCACCGCCCTAGTCGTGTGAAGGAGACGGCGAGGACTGAGATTTACAGCTCTATGTGCGGAGGCAGAGGCAGATGGGGATAAGAGACAGGGACGAGCATGTCGGGGGCGCTCTCGGGGAGCACGACCCATTCGCGGCCTCGGGCGGTGACCAGGGAACCGGCGGAGTAGGTGAGCGTCATCGGGTGAGTCCTCGGGGTCCTCGGGTGGTCGGTCGGTTCCGTGGTCAGGAGGCGGCGGGGCCGCCGAAGTAGCGGGCGTGGCGGGCGACGACGGCGTCCCAGTCGGCGGGGTCGGCCGGGAAGCGGACGACGCCCCAGCCGGCGTCGTAGAGGCGCTCCTCGGCGTCCTCGTCGCGGGTGGCGTCCTCCTCCTTGTCCGGCCCGTCGACGAAGACGGCGAGGTTGACTCCGGGCAGGTGGTAGACGAAGTCGGGGAGGGCGGTGCCGACGAGGGTCTGGCCCTCGTCGGGCAGGCGCAGGCCGTGGTCCCTGAGCCAGTTGACGAGGGTCTGCTCCAGGGGAGTGTTCGCCATGTCGTCGGCGTCGTCGGCGTCGTCGGCCGGCGTGCCGGCGAGCTTCGGGGCCGTTCGCCCCAGCTCCTCGACGAGCCGCCGGTGCTGCTCCGTCGGGGACTCGCCCCGTCCTTCGGGCTCGGACACGGCGGAGGCGAGGCGGCGCAGCAGGTGGACGACGGTGTGGCGGTCGATGGCCGCGTGGTCGAGCTGGTTGCCGTAGGTGAGCAGGCAGTCGTAGCAGCCGCGGGCGCAGTGCTGCTCGGCCTGGTCCACTCCGTGCTCGTCGAAGTGGCAGATCTCCAGGGCGCGGCGGGCGGCGACGGCGAGCGCGCCGGGCTCGGCCTGGAGGCGGCGCAGGACTCCGGCGCCGCCCTCCGCGGCCTCGGTGAGCAGGAAGCGGTTGCGGGGACCGTCGTCGGGCGGGAGCAGTTCGCTGGTGAGCTCGGAGTCCTCCAGCTCGAACGCCGCCTCGACGCCCCGCTCCAGGGCGTACATGAGAGTGAGGGCGATGGGTTCGGGCAGCGGCTCGTCGAGGGTGACGACGAGGATGTTGCGGCGGTCCTCTACGAAGGGGACGACTCGCTTCTTGCGGCGCTTCTCGTTGCCGTCCGGGTCGATGACCGGCATCTCGCTGGAGTCGCCGGACGCCTCGGCGGCATCGCGTTCGTTCATCCAGTGGCCGCTTGCGGGGTCGAGCCAGTAGCCGTCCTGCTCGTTCTCCTTGGCGCGCAGCCGTCCCTTGTTGGTGATGCGGACGGTGGCCGAGTCGCCGTACGAGATCGTGGCGAGACTACCCGCCGGGTCCGAGACGTGGGCGTCCTGGCGGCCCTTGCGGATGCCGTGGTCCTGGAAGCGGTACGAGATCTCCAGCCGGAATCCGGCCCTGCGGCGCTCCTCCTCGTCGGAGGAGATCCGCTCCCGGCGCTGGGTGTAGACGGTGTGCAGGTGCAGCAGGTTGTAGGCGGCGGCGCCGAGCGGCTCCTTGCACATGTCGCAGACGTCGGCGCGCTGCTCGGGATCGTGGTGGTAGCCGCAGTGCTTGCAGCGGGTGGCCGCGGTGGTGGCGATGTCACCGGAGGAGTCCGGGGGCAGCTGGACGCGGGTCACCTGGTAGCGGGCGCCCTCGTGGTAGATCAGCGCGCCGGGGCCGAACTCGCGGATGGCGAGGAAACGGGGGCGCTGGAGGTAGTCGCCGTCGCCGTGGCGGCGGCCGGTGGTCGGGATGTAGGCGGCCAGCGGCAGGCGGGGGAAGGAGTAGCCGGGCAGGAAGCCCTCGGAGGCGAGGTAGCGGTAGGGGTTGAAGTCGGAGAGGACGGACCGGCTGTCCGGGGTCTCGTTCTTGAGGAGGTTGAGCTGGGTCTCGGCCTCCTTGCGGCGGCCTGTCGCACGCCGCCGGTCCCCTTCCGTGAGGGTGTGGTCGAGGACCCGCTTGTTCTGGACGTACTGGTCGACGAGGGCGGCCCGGAAGAGGTCGCGCCAGCGGTCGAAGGCACGGTCGAAGCGGTCGGGGGCGGTGCGGACGCGGTCCTCGATCCAGCGTTCGTCCCACCAGACGGTCGTGGCGAAGTCGGGAAGCAGCGGGCCGAGGACCCGGTGGGCCGCCGCCACCGTGCGGGCCTGCGCGTCGGCGTCGCGGGAGGCGGCGTACAGGTCGTCGTGGAGGTGGAGCGCCGGGTTCGGGCGGCCCAGGCTCTCGTCGTACGCGATGTCGATGATCTGCGGGATGGCGCGGCCCAGCTTCAGCCCCACCTCGGCGAGCCAGATGCCCTGGAGGTGGGAGAGGACGAGGTCCTCGTTGGCGAGGTCGAGGCGGGGCGGGGCGACTGCGCCCGCCACCATGCGCTCGGAGTGGCGGAAGTAGTACTGGTCGTGGCTGTTGCCGGTGGCGCAGTACGTGGTGACGAGGGCGGGCTGGCCGCTCCGGCCGGCGCGTCCGCTGCGCTGCGCGTAGTTGGCCGGGGTCGGCGGCACGTTGCGCATCATGACCGCGTTGAGGGACGAGATGTCGACTCCCAGCTCCATGGTCGGGGAGCAGTAGAGGAGCTTCAGTTCGGCCTTGCTGAACGCCTCTTCGCGGCGCTCGCGCTCGGCCGGGTCGACCTGGGCGGTGTGCTCGCGGGCGAACAGGCCGGACAGTTCGGCGGCGGCGTTGCGGTAGAGGTCACGGAAGAAGGTGTTGACGCGCGGTCCGTCGCCACTGGCGTACGTGCGGGTCAGCGGGTCGTGGGCGCCGGACTCGCCGGGGCCGGCCCGCCAGATGAGGGAGGCGGCGGAGATCCGGTAGCCGGTGACGGCGGGGCCCGCCGGAGCCCGGAAACGGCCGGCGCGCTGGGGTGCGGCACTGACCTCGGTGACCAGGCCGGCCTTCGTGAGCACCTTCAGCAGGTCCTCGATGATCTTCTGGAGGTCGGTGTTGTCCAGCTTCACGCCGTCCCGTACGTCGAAGACCGTGGGCGCGGTGCGGCGCAGGTACTTGCCGAACTTGCCGCGGGCCGAGAGGAAGTGCCCGGACCGGTCCATGCCGCGGCTGTCGGGCTGCGGGTAGGCGGTCTTGACCCTGGGCGCGTCGGACCTGCCGAGGACCCACGGGTCGATGAGGCGTTCCTCGCTGGCACGCTGGAGGGCGTCGAAGTCGTCGCGGAAGTACTGGACGTCAATGGCGAGTTCGCGGCGCATGTCGTCCAGGAGCGTCCGCGTGATCTCGGCGCGCAGGGCGGGGTCGGCGTCGCGGAGCGCCGCATGCGTGTCCTGCCAGCGCTCGTCACGCTCGGCGACCCACTGGAGGTCCGCGTAGTCGATCGTCAGCAGACCGGTCCGCTCCAGGTTCGGCATGGTGATGCGCCAGCCGCTCTCCAGGTCGAGGTAGAGACGGAAGGCGATGACATCACGCAGGGTCTTGGCCGCGTTGCGGGCGAGGGCGGGCGGCAGGTCCGACTGGCCGGTGTACTCGACGGGGTCCAGGGCGAGGGCGTTCGCCACGCGGGTGGCCAGCTCCTCGTGGTGGATGCCCTCTTCCCCGGCGTCCAGGGCGGCCCGGTAGAGCGCGCCGCGCAGTTGGGTGATCTGGACGAAGTCGTTGAAGTGGCCGGCCTGGAGGGAGGCGTCCTGGCGGTTGTCGACGAAGGTGAGGAGCTTGCGCGCCTCCTTGTCGAGGGCTTCCTCGGGAACGGCCTTGAGGGAGCGGACGACGGCCGCCGACACCAGGGAGGTGGCGGAGGACCGGCCTTCCTGGTCGAGGGTCGCGAGCTTCGCGAAGTCCTTGCCACGCGGCTGCTCGTAGGACACCGAGCACTGGATGCAGAAGCGGAACGGGGCCGGGATGAAGGCGGCGTCCAGGTCGCCCCGTCCCTCGTACCCGTAGGGATCGACGGTCACGGCGCGGGGCGCGCGCTCGCGGTACGACTTCCTGACGACTTCCTGACCACGGTCGTCGAGCTCCAGCCACGACTCCGGCAGCTTGCGCTCGGCGACGGCCTCGTCGAGCGAGCGGGGCCACGGGCGGCCGACGTAGAGGTAGCCGTCGCCGGCCCTGCCGCCCGTGGCGGAGGTGTCGCGGCGGGACTCGTAGCGGACCTCTCCGTCCTTCTCGGTGCGCCACACCGTCAGGTACTCCTGGCCGCACTCCCGGCAGAAGGCGAGCGGGATGAGGAGCTTGCCGTCGGTGCCGGGCTGCACCTGCTGGTAGTCACGGGTGAGGTGTCGGCTGGCCGGGTCCTCCAGGGTGACGTAGACGGTGTCGCCCTTGGAGAGGAACTGGTGGAGGCGGAAGGCGAAGAGGGGGCGCTCCGTGACGGGGTGACGGGCCTGCGAGCCGGCCTCCAGGGTGGCGCGCAGGGCCGCGGCGCAGTCCTCGACGGACACGCCGCTCTCCCGGGCGAGGTCCTCGGCCGCGTCCTCGATCTTGGCGGGCTTCTGGCGGACGAGGCGGTCGGTGAGGGTGTCGGTGGCCAGGCCGAAGCGGGTCTCGATCCAGCGGGCAAGCGGGTCGCGGACCAGGTCCGCGTACGCACGGGGCGCGTCGGTGGTGCGCAGCCGCTCGGCAGGGACGGTGTCGGGGGCCGGGTCGGTGGCGCGGACCAGGGTCTCGCCGATGACGTGCTCGGTGCGGATCCTCGTGCCGAAGAGCTTGGAGGCGACGCCCGCGACCACGCTCTTCTGCTCGTCGATCGTGCCCTCGGTGGACATGGTGGCGGAGGTTCCGACGCACTGCAGATGGTCGGCCTGGCACGCCTCGCGGACGCGGCGGATGAGCAGGGCGACGTCGGCGCCCTGGCGGCCTCGGTAGGTGTGGAGTTCGTCGAAGACGAGGAATTCGAGGCCCTTGGCCATCCGGACGAGGCTGTCTCGGTCGTCGGGACGGGTGAGCATCAGCTCCAGCATCACGTAGTTGGTGAGCAGGATGTCCGGCGGGTTGTCACGGATCTCCCTGCGGGCGGCGTCGTCCTCCTGGCCGGTGTAGCGGGCGAAGGTGACGGGCTCACGTCCTGCGCCGTAGCCGTCCCTCAGGTACTTCTCCAGCTCCTTGAGCTGGCTGTTGGCCAGGGCGTTCATGGGGTAGACGATGATCGCGCGGACTCTCTTGGCCGTCCCTCGCGGCTCCGTCTCCCGGTCCCTGAGGACCTTGTCGACGATGGGCACGATGTAGGAGAGGGACTTGCCCGAGCCGGTGCCGGTGGTGAGGACGTAGGACGCCCCGGACCGGGCGGCGTCGACGGCTTCGCGCTGGTGCTGGTGGAGGGTGAGCGGGCGGCCGTCGCAGACGGTGCCGCCCCTGGCCTTCTTCGCCTGGAAGATCCGCGCGCACTCGGGGTGGAGGACGCCCTGGGAAGCGAGCTCGGCAACGGTGCCGGCGGAGTCGAAGAAGGGGTTGAGGGAGATCCACGGGTTGGGCCACTGGGACTTGGCGTCGAGGTCGCGCCGGACGAAGTCGGCGACGCGTTCGTCACGGATGATCGTGCCGCCCTGGGTGAAGGCGCGGTACTCGTCGATCAGGTCCCGGTGGACGCCGAAGACGTCCATGCCGGACGTGTGTGGGCGGGTCTGGGCGGGCGGCTGGTCGGCCGGAGCCTGCCGCGCCGTGGGCGTGGAGAGCGCGGACCGGTCCTGGAGGAGGCGGCCCACCGGGTCGAACTCGTGCCAGGCGGGCAGCGGTTCGGCGGGCGCGACGAACGGCAGCAGGGCGTCCCGTACGGCGGCGGCGCTCTCGGGGCGGTCCGCCGGGTCCTTGGCGAGGAGGCGGTCGACGAGGCGGGCGAGCGCCTCGGGGACGTCGTGCCGGACCAGCCGGACCGGGTTCGGTGCCTGACGGACGTGCTTCTCGCCGAGTTCGTACGCGGAGGTGCCGACGAACGGCGGTACGCCGAGGAGCATCTCGTACAGGACGCAGCCGAGGGCGTAGAGGTCCGCCGCCGGGGTTACGGCTCCGCCCTGGAACTGCTCGGGTGCCATGTAGCGGGCTGTGCCGACGGTGACGCCCGTGCTGGTGAGCTTGGTACCGTCCGGGTCGTCGACGATCCGGCCCATGCCGAAGTCGAGGACCTTCACGAGGCCACCGCGGGTGAGCATGACATTGCGGGGCTTGAGGTCGCGGTGCACGACGCCCTCGACGTGTGCGGCCTTGAGTCCCTCCGCCATCTGCGCGGCGATGGCGGCGGCCCAGGAGATCGGCAGCTGCGGCTCGTCGGCGACCAGGTCTGCGAGGGGGTGGCCGTCGAGGAACTCCATCGCGAGGTAGGGCAGGCCGCCGTTCGTCTCGTCCACACCCCCGGCGATCGTGCGCGGGAGGTTGGGGTGCCGGCCGAAGGTCTGCATAATCCGCACCTCGCGGGCGAACCGTTCCACGGTCTTGGTGTCGCCGTGCGTGTCGATCTGGAGGCCGGACCGGCGCCGAAGGATCAGCTTGACCGCCACGACGCGGTCGGCGTCGCCCGGGGCGGCATCAAGATCCTCGGCTCTGTGGACCTCACCCATGTTGCCCGAGTCCACAGCCCCCAGAAGCCGGAACCGCCCTGCGATCATCTCCGTCGCCACAGCCCATTCCCTTGCATCTTCGCGTGGCCCTGCGAGCACACGACTCCCCACGGGAGAATGTCGTGGAATGCGACACGGACAGACTCCCAGCCCCACAGGCAGCGTACACGATACTTCTATCGTAAACAACACTTCAATGCGTTGACGGCGTCAACACGCCTTCCACAGGTCGTGTTCGTCCATCAGGCGCATCAGGTTCCGTTTGCGCTTCTGGGTGGCGCGCAGGTCGGTGACGTACGTGGTGAAGTCGTCCGGCGTGCCGAGGTGACGGTGGCAGTCGCGGATGCTCAGGAGCAGGCTGACGAGCTGTTCGTAGGCGTGGGGTTGCCGGTCTGGCAGGTGAGCAAGGCGGCCAGGCGGTGGTAGACGGCGAGGGCACCGGCGGGGCGGGTGGTGCGAGATCGGTCGGCGAGGGTGAGCCACTGGCCGTCGTGGGCGCCGTGCTCCGGCCGCGCGCCAGGCGGCATCCGTGTCCTTGTCGTCCAGGAAGACGTCGACGAGGACGCGCCCACCGCAGCCTTTCGCCCGTTCCGCGTCGGTGCGCAACAAGGCCAGAGCCTTCTCGCGCTCGGGCGGCCAACATGCGGCGGCCCTGGCTGCGGCGCGCAGCTGCTGGTAGGCAAGCAGGCTGCGGCAGGCGGCGAAGTGGTCACGGCGCAGGGTGACGGCGTCGGCGAGCCGGCCGGTTCGGGTGTAGCGGTCGGTGAGGTGGTCGACCAGGGCGGTGTCGACAGTGGCGAGGTCCTCAGCGTCGCGGATGCCGCGCTCGGCCCACTCCAGGGCTTCGGCGGGGCGACCGGCGGTGTCCAGTTCGCGGGCGATGAGCAGGTGGGTGTGACCATTCGGCGCGAGGTCGGCGGCGTGCACGGCGATCACCGTGTCGACGTCCCGGCCCGACTTCGCCAGGCGCTGCAGCAGGTGCCTCTCGGCCCAGCCGGTGCGGTTGGCCGTCCATGCTTCCGTCGCGTACCGGCGCAGGGCGATCAGTCCCTGCTCGCCGAGCAGGTCTTCGTAGTCGAGCGGGTCGATGTCCGTCAGGTCGGCCGCTTCGTCGAGCGCGTGGGTCACCAGCCAGTGCGCGAGTTCCTCGGGCTCGGGCGTGGCTTCATAGCAGGCGTCGCGGTGGGCGTCGGCGAGGCCGGCGCCGATCTGGCCGAGCCAGCCGTCGGAGTCGTCGACGCTCTCGGCCACCCCGGCCAGCAGCCCGATCACCTCCCGCGACAGTGCTATCGCGTCGGAGGCCCGGCCGGAGCCGGTCAGCGAGCGGATCGCGGACACCGCCTGCCCGGCCTGGTCGGCGTAGGCGCGGGCGTCGGCGTACTCGACGTAGCCGTACTGGGCGAACGGGCCGATGTCGAGCAGCTCACGGATGCGGAACCGGATCCCGGCCAGGTCTCCGCGAGCACTCGCCGCCCGCAGCTCCAGGCGGCGCTCAAGCTGCTGGTCCTCGGCGATCTCATCTCGTACGAGAGTGAGCAGTTCCTCCCGCGACAGGGCGGACAGCCAGGTATCGAGGCCGCGCGCCCGGTCCCGGGCCGACTCCCGCAGACACGGGAGGTCCGCCTCCTGGGCGATCACGGTCAGGCCGAGAGCAACCAGGTGCTTGCAGAAGTTGCCCTCCTGGCCGTACGGGCAGTCACACGTGCCCGCCGGCCCCTTCCCCTTGCGCCCACCCAGGACGAGCTCCGTCTCGTACCGTTCCGTTCCGTGCACCGACGCCCTGATCCAGCCGTCACCGAACTCCACACCGGACACCTCGTCGACGTAACCGAGCCCGCGCCCGAACGAACGCTCGCCGACCAGCACCCTCAGCTTCGCTTCCGTAAGACCGCCCAAAACTCTTCGCGCTCCGCTCCGGCTCGGACTCCCCCACCAACTGCGCTCACACTAACGGCCGCCGGATCGAACAACCCCAGGGATCAGTACGGCGCCACCTCCGCGCGTCGCTGCTGCTTTCAGCAACTCGCACGCCCTCCAAGTCCCGCCGGCTCCGCCGCCCGGCCGACGGATCCTCCTCGCACCAGACCGTCAACGACTGATTCCCTGCGGCGCCTCACGCCCCGCCTGTATGGTCGTCGACCACCCCGGCTCCCCGGGCCTTCCCCGAAAGGCGCCGCATGACCCAGCCCGCCACTGTGAACCTGACGAAGGCCTCGCCCACGGTCTCCCTGGACAAGCACGGCGTGACCTCGGGACTGATCAAGGTCAACCTCAACTGGACCTCACCGCAGGCCGCCGCCCAGCGGGCGGCCGGCGAGGCCCATGGCCTGTTCGGCCGGATACGGGCATCGCTGCGGTCGGCCGCGGCCAGGCATGTGGATCTCGACCTCGGCTGCATGATCCGCTGCACCGACGGCTCCAAGACCGTGGTGCAGGCACTGGGCAACGCGTTCGGCACGGTGGACCGCTTCCCGTACGTCGCCCTCGACGCGGACGACCGGACCGGCGCCCGGGGGACGGGAGAGAACCTCGTCATCAACTTGGACCACCAGGCCGAGTTCCAGAAGCTCCTGCTCTTCGTCTACATCTACGAAGGGTCCGGCGACTTCCGCGGCCTCGACGCCGTGGTGACGCTGACCTCCGACCGCGGTGACCGCTTCCGGGTGGTTCTGGACGAGTGCCCGCCGCAGGCACACGCCTGCGCCATCGCCCTCATCAAGCGGCAGAAGGGCGAACTCGTCATCGGCCGCGAGGTGCGCTGGTTCACTCCGCAGGACGGCCCCGGCGTCCAGGACGTGATCTCCCGCGCCTACCGGCTCGGCATGAAATGGACCCCCGGTCGGAAGTGACGCCCCCTGCCACGGACAGACCGCGTACGCCCTCAGGCGCACTCAACACTCGACCGGCATACGACCTTGAGGTTACCGGGAGCCGCCGCATTCCCCGCGGTCAGGCACACTCGGCCATCCATGCACGCGACCACCCACTCGTTCGAATCGAGGCCCGGTACACGCACCCCTACACCCACCGACGCCCCACGGCATCCGCCACGTTGCACCAGACTTTCAAAACAAGCCGGAAAGCATGCAATGGCAACCAAGCAGAACGTTTCGTTTTCGCGGAACATGCGTGAGGCTGGGCCACTAACATAGAATCAGATGCTCCGATGACCTGGTAAAACATCGGAAAACGACGGCCTCCGGAGTCATGTGCGCGGTTTCGAATCCCGCCGGCGGAAAAGGCGACACTGGCTACCTCTTCAGGCCAACCCTCCACGCGGCACCCACCCTGCACCACGATCACTGACAGCATCCGCCCGTCACGCAGCCATAATCCGAGGGCAGACCATTGGAACGGCCGGTCAATGAACGTCAGCTTGCGGTTCTTGAGTGGGTGGAAGCCGGGTGTCCTGCCAGCGTATGGGAGACCAGCTCCTACAAAACCACCTGTCAGGCACTGCAGAACCGGGGCCTGGTCACGGTCTCCCGCAAGGGTGGGCAGTGGAGCGTCGCTCTGACGAGCGCCGGTCGGCACTACCTGGCACACGGCACGTACCCTCCCTGCAGGCCTCGCCCACGGAAGGCCCAGGCCGCCACTCCGCAACCGCCGCCCACCCGAGCGCAGGAAATTCCGGCAGCTGGGCGAAAGCCCAGCCCTCCTCCACGGCCTCGCGTGACCTTCACGGAGCAGTTGTTACAGGAGCTCGCGGGGGCGGGCGGCCGACTCGTCAAATGCGGCAGCGGTCCGGAGTTGGAGAAGTGGCCGTCGCGTGTAGCTGCGGCGCGCAGATCCGGAAGGATCCCGGAGACGAAGGAGCTCTATGGAGGTTGGTGCCGTGGCGGGTACGAGATCAAGCTCGTCAACATGCCAGCCTGGCGCCTCGCGCCCCTCGAACCCGTCCCTGTGCCCTCGCGGCTCGCGCGGCCGCACAGTGTGGTCCGGGCCATGCAGAACGAACTGAGGTTCCCCTCGTAGCGTGGAGTCCGTGACAGCAGGGGATGTTGGTTGTCATGGCGGAGAAGCGTCGGAAGTTCACGGCGGAGTTTCGTGTCGCGAAACCTTCAATGCACTTGCGTGACCTGAGAAAACGCTAAGGGCTTGCAGATCATTAACCCGCAGTCTTGATCTCTGTGGCGATGGTGATTCCGTGGCTGGTCGCGAGGTCGTGGAGGGAGTCCAGGTCGGCCAGTCGGGCTTCGGTGGGTTCAACGGTGTGCCCGG
>NZ_JBHUYJ010000159.1:0-10877 GCF_042668715.1 Streptomyces sp. NPDC057271 | reverse complement strand
TCGGCGTCTTCCGCTCCGTCCGACGCCCCGTCTACGACACGCTGATGGCCGACCAACTCGAAACCGCCATCGAACAACACGGCAAGGGCGACCTCCGTCCGCTGCTCACCGGCAAGGACACCTGGACCGTCGCCGGCTGACAGAGGGCACGCACACCCGACGAAGCCCGGCCCCCGCACGCGGGGGCCGGGCTTCGTCCGTCAGGAGAGGCATGAGGCGAGGGGCGGCATACCGTTCCACGCATAGCTTTCCAGTAGACAACGGCTAGTGCTACTGTCTATTCTGGTTCCACCCTCTCCGTGCGGAGCGGGTGCGTCGCCGCTCGCATCGCGGCTCGTGGTGTGGCCCCGTATGTGCGGCCGGGGCCACGCCGCCCCCACGTCCTCGCGCGGTCCCACCGCGTCTCCACCCTCGACTCACCAAGGGAAGTGCCCACCGTGCTCACCAGGATCGCCGAACTCGCACTGCGCAGAACCCGGTTACTTCTTGTGATCGCCGCCGCCGCCGTCGTGCTCATGGGCGCGTTGGGTGTCGGGGCCTTCGGCAAGCTGCTCAGCGGCGGCTTCGACGACCCCGACGCACCCTCCGCGCGCGCCCAGAGCGTCATCGACGACAAGTTCGGCGGCGAGACGGACCTCGTCCTGCTCGTCCGTGCCGTGGACGGAAGCCCGCTCGACTCGCCGGCCGTCGAGGAGCGGGGTCGTACCCTCACCGACGGACTCAAGGAGGACTCGAAGGTCGGCAACGTCATCTCGTACTGGGACACCGGGGCCGAGGCCCTGACCTCCCACGACGGCAAGAAGGCCCTCGTCCTCGCCCATGTGAACGGTGACGAGAACGAACGCGCCGACCTCGCCAAGGAACTGATCGAGGAGTACGGCGGCGTCAAGAACGGCGTCGACGTCCAGGCCGGCGGCCTCTCCGCGATCATGAACGATGTCACCACCCAGGTCGGCAAGGACCTCGCGGTGGCCGAGGCCATCGCCGTACCCATCACCCTCATCCTGCTCGTCCTCGCCTTCGGCAGTGTCGTCGCGGCGCTCCTTCCGCTGGTCATCGGGATGTTCGCGGTCATGGGGACCTTCGCCGAGCTCTTCGTCATCGGCAGCGCCACCGAGGTCTCCGTCTTCGCGATCAACCTGACGACCGCCCTCGGCCTCGGCCTCGGCATCGACTACGCGCTGCTGCTCGTCAGCCGCTTCCGCGAGCAGCTCGCCGCGGGTGCGGAGGTCGACGACGCCCTGCGCCGTACCGTGCAGACCGCCGGCCGGACGATCGTCTTCTCGGCGGCCACGGTCATCGCCGCGCTCGCCGCGCTGCTCATCTTCCCGCCCTTCTTCCTCCGTTCCTTCGCCTACGCGGGCATCGGCGTCGTCCTCATCTCGGCGCTCAGCGCCCTCTTCGTCATCCCGCCGATGCTCGCCGCCCTCGGGGCGCGGGTGAACAAGGGCCGCCTGCCCTGGGCCGCACGCGTGCAGCGCACCGACACGCCGTTCTGGGGCAAGCTCGCCGCCCTGGTCATGCGCAGGCCCGCCCTGACCGCGCTCCCGGTCCTCGCCATCATGCTGCTGGCCGCGAGCCCCCTGCTCTCCGTCACCTTCGGCACGCCGGACGAGCGCGTCCTTCCCGAGAGCGCGGGCAGCCGCCAGGTGGCCACGCAGCTCCAGGCGGACTTCCCGGGCGACGACAACAACGCCGTACAGATCGTCGCGCTGAACGGCGCCACCGGAGCGGCCTTCCAGGAGTACGCGAAGGAGGTGTCCCGGCTGGACGGCGTCGAGCAGGTGGCCACCAGCACCGGCTCGTACCGTGACGGCGCCGCGGGCAAGCCCGGTCCCGCCGCAGCGGCCCTCGGCCGCGACGACGCCCAGCGGCTCGTCGTCACCATCGGCCACGAGACCAAGTCGGAGGAGGCCCAGAGCCTCGCCAAGGAGATCCGCGCGGTCGCCCCGCCCAACGGCACCGAGGTGCTCGTCGGCGGCCAGGACGCCCGCCTGGTCGACTCCAAGCACTCCATCGGCGTCCGGCTGCCCATCGCCGCCGGACTGATCGTCGTCACCACCTTCATCCTTCTCTTCCTCTTCACCGGCAGCATCGTCCAGCCCCTGCGCGCGCTCCTGCTGAACGCGGTCAGCCTCGCCGCCTCGGTCGGCGTGATGGTCTGGATCTTCGAGGACGGCCATCTCTCCTCGTGGCTCGGGTTCACGCCGCAGCCGCTGGACACCTCGATGACCGTGCTGTTCTTCTGCGTGGCCTTCGGACTCTCGATGGACTACGAGGTGTTCGTGACCAGCCGGATGAAGGAGCTCCACGACGCGGGTCACGACCGCGACACCGTGGTGACGCAGGGACTGGCCAGGACCGGACGGATCGTCACCGTCGCCGCCGGTCTGCTCTCGGTCAGCTTCTTCGCCTTCGGCACCAGCGACATCAGCTTCCTGATGATGTTCGGCATCGGCAGCGGTCTCGCCGTGGTCATCGACGCACTCCTCGTGCGCGGCGTCCTGGTGCCCGCGGCGATGCGGATCCTCGGCGGAGCCGCCTGGTACGCCCCGCGGAGTCTGCGCAAGCTGCACGACCGTGTCGGCCTCAGCGAGGGAGACACGGCGGACGACACCGAGCGGCAGCCGGTTCCGGCCGCCTGAACCGCCCGGACATGACCGTGGCGGCCGGCGCTCATACGTCGCCGACCGCCACGGAGTCCTGGCTCGTGTCAGTACAGGGGGTCGGGCTTCATCAGGCCCAGGGCGATGAGCGCCCGTGAGACGAGGCTCACCGCGGTGATCCCCAGGACCTGGGACGTCTTGAACGCCGGCGGCAGGCTCATGACCGTCCTCCGCGCGGCACGGTGACTGCTGTGCGGGCCGAACAGCCGGTAGACGTGGGGTGTCTGGGAGCCGCACCAGAGCCGGAGGGCCAGCCGCGGGTCCAGGACCAGGGCCGGGTGCCACGGCAGGCATCCGAGCATCTTGGCGAAGTCGAGCATGTAGTGGTTGTAGTGGACCAGGGTCCGCAGGTCGGGGTTGCCGTGGAAGACCTCGTTCTCGTACGACGCCTGCCGCTCGATGAGGTTCTGGAGCCGCACCCGGTCCGGCAGTGCCTTCTTGCCGCTGCACAGCAGGGCGAAGTAGCGGCTCTGCATCTCGGAGCAGGCCGGAACCCCGCCCGCGGCCGGCCGGGCCCAGCCGATGAAGACCACGCCGAGGCCGAGATCCGGATGGATCATGTGCTTGTACAGCCTGCGCACGTCGGTGACGTTCACGTCCTTGAGGATGCTGAAGTCCTCGACGTAGCCGGTGTTGAGCATGATCGTGTCGATCTTCTCGCGCCGGCCGTCCTTGAAGAGGACGTAGTCCTTGCCGAGCCGCTCGATCCCCGAGGCGTTGACCGTCAGGGTGCTGTCGACGATCCGGTGGATGAACGCGTCGTTCTTCGTCAGGAAGTGGTTGAAGAAGTGTGGGTTCTTCGAGTTCCAGTCGGCCACGGCGCGGGCAGCGGCGGTCTTGCCCCGGCTCTTGTTCCGGTTCATCCCGAGCCGCATGAAGGTACCGGCGGCGGCCAGGGGGACCGAGTGGAGCAGCTGCGAGGTGTACGCGTCGTTGGTGAACGGTCGGCCGGCCGGGTACCGCTCGACGATCGGCTGGTAGCGGCGCACGGACAGGGTGCAGCTCTCCGTCACCTGGGCGATCTCGTTGACGACGTCCGCGGCCGTCTCGCCGATGCCCACGCAGAGGACCCGCTTGCCGCGGAACGGCTCGGCGTTCCGGTAGTGGGCCGAGTGGACGATCTCACCCGCGAAGTCCTCCTGGCCGGGCAGGTCGATGTAGTTCGGCACCCGGTGCGTTCCGGTGGAGATGGCGACCGAGTCGAACCGGTGCACCGTCCTGTTCTCGGGCGCGTCCACCGGGGCGACCTCGACGTCGTACCCGCCGCTGTCGTTCTTCGCCACGCTCAGCACGTCGGTCCCGTACCGGATGGTGGGCTCCAGGGCGAACTTCTCGGCGAAGTCCCTCAGGTACTGCCGGTACTCGGCCGCGGACCAGTAGAGCCTCTCCTGGCCCAGCGGCGGAGGGAAACTGGAGAAGGTCATCATGTAGTTGGAGATGGTGAGCATCGTCGAGTCGTAGGCGCCCGCCTCGTCGGCTCCG
Source organism: Streptomyces sp. NPDC057271 (assembly GCF_042668715.1). NCBI lineage: Bacteria > Bacillati > Actinomycetota > Actinomycetes > Kitasatosporales > Streptomycetaceae > Streptomyces > Streptomyces sp. NPDC057271. The sequence goes on along the minus strand of NZ_JBHUYJ010000159.1, from coordinate 6,729 downwards.
ACCTCTTCCCTGAACACCCCGCCGAGATCGGTGTTGCGGTCGAAGCAGGTCACCGCATGACCTTCGTCCAGGAGCTCCTTTACCGCGACCAGTCCCGATGGGCCGGCGCCGATGACACAGACACTCTTCCTCATGCTTACCTCTCCGCCTCGGAGTGTTTCCTCTGATGTGACGTGCTCTCGCTGGGGCCGGACACTCCGGTCGGGTCAGCGGCTTTCGAAATGGACCGGCAGGCTCTCGTAGCCGGTGAGGAAGTTCGAGTAGATGGGCCGGGGCGTCCCGCGCAGCTCCATCCGCGCGACCTTGTCCACCAGCGCGCTCAGCAGCGCCCGCAGTTCGGCCCGCCCCAGGAAGGCGCCCAGGCAGTAGTGCGGTCCGTGGCCGAACGACAGGTGCCGGTTGGGCGTGCGGGACAGGTCGAACCGGCGCGGCTCGTCGAAGACGGACTCGTCGTTGTTGGCCGAGATGTTCCACAGCGTGACGATGTCGCCGTCGCGGATCAGCTGCCCGCCGACCTCGAAGTCCTCGACGGCGGTGCGTGCGAGGTGGATCCCCGGGGTCGCCCAGCGGATCACCTCCTCCACCGCCGTGTCGAGGGAGACCCGGCCCGACCGCAGCGCGTCCCACTGATCCGGGTTCTCGATGAGCGCCAGCACCGCACAGATCGCCGAGAGCCGGGACGTCTCGTCGCCGCCGAGGATCAGGCTGTAGCAGTTGACGGCCATTTCCTCGACGGTCAGCTGCCGGCCCTCGAACTCCGCGGTCGCCAGCATGCTGATGACGTCGCCGCCCGGGCTGTCCCGCCGCTCCTGGGCCAGTTCCATGAAGTACAGCACGATCTCGTTGCGGGCGCCGATCGCGTCGAGCGCACTGCTGTCCGCACGGTCCGACGAGAGCGCCATCTTGTTCCACTGCAGCAACTGCCCGCGGTCCGCGGCCGGAATGGAGAGCAGGTCGCAGATCGTGTTCATGGGGATCTTCTCGGCCACCTCGGCCGCGAAGTCGCACGTCCCCCTCTCGACCACGGCCGACATGAGTTCGTCGGTACGCTGCCGGACCTTTTCGACGACCTCGCCGAGGACCCGGGGGGTGAACGCGGTGAACATGAGATTCCGCAGGCTGCGGTGGCGTGCGCCGTCGGTCACCGCCAGCATGCTTCCGCCGGCCGAGTCGTCGCCGCGCAGCACGACGTCGAGGACGTTTCCGCGGGCGGAGATCAGAGCCGAATGATGGAAGAGCGACTGGATGTCCGCGTAACGGGACACCACCCAGAAACCGGGATTCCGGTCCGTGGGCTCGTGCCAGTAGACGGGACGCCGCGCACGCACCTCGCGCCAGAACTCGTGCACGTCGTTCTCGGCGAAGGTGGCCGGGTCGGTCAGGTCCAGGGAACGAACATCGAGAGCGGGCTGACTCATTGCCTCAGACTGACAGCGGACTTGGGGGGCCGCCCGGAATCTTGCCGGTTCCTTTCCGCCACGACCCGCTGCCGGGAAAGAGTTTCGAGGCATCCGACCTGCGGCCACCGGGCTGTGGCACGCGCGTATTTCGGCCTCCCGGCCAAGTGATGCGAAAGACGGCTTCCGATGCGTGGTACCTCCTGATTGTCCGACGGCTTGTCAGGCCTAGACTCTGCGGTCTCGGAGCCGCCCGCATCGCGGCGCCGACGGCACGGAACAGTGAAGGAAGCGGAACTGTGCAGTCCCCCAACTCGAGGCCCGGCAGGCTCGGGCGACCGCCTCGACTGTCCCGAGACGCGATCCTCGCGGCCGCGCAGCGCGTGCTCGACGAGGAAGGGGTGGAGCACCTGTCCATGCGGCGCCTGGCCAGGGAGCTGTCCAGCACGCCCATGGCCCTCTACCGCCATGTGCTGGACAAGGACGAGCTGTTGATGCTGCTGCTCGACGCGTACGTCCGGCGGATCCCCCGGCCCGAGTTCCCCGAGCACCCGCGTGAGCGCGTCGTCGCCGGTGCGCAGACGCTCCACGACATCCTCGACGACTGCCCCTGGGGGGTGGAGGTCCTCGCCTCCGACAAGTTCGTGAGCACCTCCGCGACGTGGATCGTGGAGAGCATCGTGGACGCGCTGGTGCTCTGCGGGCTGAGCCCGGCCGACGCCGTCTACGCCTACCGCGTCATCTGGTTCTACCTCGTCGGCGAGCTGACGGCGCGGCCCTTCAGGGAGCGGGCCACGACCTCCACCGATGACCGCCGGCGGGGCCTCGAAGCCGTGATCGACGGGCTGCTCAGCCAGAACACCCGTTGAAGCGGGCCGGTTCCCCGCCGCCCAAGAATGCGGAATCTATAGTTCCGTTATAGCGGCCACTTAGCCTCTCCTAAGTCGAGCTTGACCAGGACGACTCCGAGGCCAGAATGAGGGCGAGCCGATTTTTCGTACGCGTATGCTGCGGTCATGCGTCCTTGCGGTGGCGAAGGGGGAGCCGGGTGAGTATTGATGTCCTGGTATTCGATGAACTGCATTTGTCCCGGGCCTCACTCACGGCATTACTGGATCAGCGTGGCGAGATCAGGGTCGCCGGAGCGGTGGACAGCAATCGGGCCGCACTCGAGTTCGCGGAACTGTGCCGGCCGGATGTGACGATCATCAGTTACGAGGGCCGGGACGACGAAACCATCGAGATAGCCGAGAAGATATCGAGCCTGCCGGACTGCCGCACCCTGCTGCTGGCCACCGCCTGCACCCGGTCGGTCGTCCGCCGGGCATTCACGGGCGAGATCGCCGGCATGGTCCGGCGCAATGTCTCGCCCGGGCGTTTTCTGGAGGCCATTCGCATGGTGCATCAGGGCGAGCGGGTCTTCGACGCCGCGCTGACCGTCGCGGCGGTGGCGAACGAGGACTGCCCTTTGAGCGTGCGTCAGCTCTCCGTGCTCGAACTGCTCTCCCGTGGAGACACGGTGATGGAGATCGCGGGAAAGCTGTGCCTTTCCGAGGGCACCGTGCGCAACTACCTTTCCGACGTGGTGACGAAGTTGGGCGTGCGGAACCGGATCGACGCGTTGCGCGTCGCGCGGGACGCGCACTGGATCTGAACCGACACCCTGTTCCGGATTCCCGGGACACGGTCGTCCCGGCCGGGTGACAAACACACACCCGGCCGTTCGCTTCTCCTGTTGCCGACCGCCGATCCGCCCCCATACGCTGGTCGGGAATTTCGATTGGACCGACGTCATTCGAATTCTCCGACTGCACATTCCGGCCGGCCGAAGCGTTCCGCTCTCCATGACGTGATCCGGGCACGGCACCGGTCGGCACGCCACCTCTCAACGGTTCGGAGCGCTGATCCCATGGAACCCCGCGGCCGACGCGTCGGCCGGCCACGCCGTCTCTCGCGGGAGGCGATCCTCCGCAGCGCCGAGCGGATCCTCACCGAGGAGGGGGCGGAGCACCTCTCCATGCGCCGCCTGGCGAAGGACATGTCCAGCACGCCCATGGCGCTCTACCACCACGTCAAGGACAAGGACGAACTGCTGCTCCTCCTGCTGGAGGTACGCACCGAGCGGCTTCCCCCGGCCGAGCTGCCGCGCGAACCGCGTGAGCGACTCCTCGCCGGCGCCCGCAGCCTCCACGAGATGCTCGCCAACTGCCCCTGGGCGGTGGACGCGCTCACCCCCGACGGCCGCGTGAGCACCCCCACCGGACGGATCGTCGAGAGCATGATCGATGCCGCGGTCGCCTGCGGACTGAACCACGAGAAGGCCCGCCACGCCTACCGCGTGATCTGGTACTACACCCTCGGTGAGCTGCTCGTCCGCTTCAACCGGGAGCGTGCCCGGCGGCGGGGCGACAGCACACCGTGGGAGCGGGCCATGCTCTCGCTCGACCCGACCGCCTTTCCCCTTCTGGCCGGACTGGGAGGCCAGTTGACCGAGATCGCGGGAACGGGTCACTACCAGCGAGGACTCGAAGCCGTCGTCGACGGACTCCTGAGCCAGGGCGTCGCGTGACGCCACCGCGCCCCTCCCCGGAGCGCCGGTGAGTGGTCAGGCGCTCGTCCACGGCCTGAACTGACGTAGCCCGTAGAGCAGGGGCGGCCGCGGACGAAGCCGTACGATGCGGCGCACCTCGCCGAAGACGATCACATGGTCGCCCACGGTCTGGGTCAGGGAGACCCCGCAGTCGGCCACCGTATGCGCGTCACGCACCAGATGGGGCCCGGAGGCGTCCGGGTCCTGCTCCCACGGGAGCAGATCGAACCGGTGCGGATCGCCCGATGCGAACAACTCGGCGGCGTCCTGGGCGCCTTCGTGCAGCAGGTTGACCGTGAAGGCGCCACGGTCCAGGGCGGCGCCCAGGGTCGGGCTGCCCGAGCGCAGGCACACCAGCAGCGTCGGCGGTGTGAGGGCGACGCTGCACACCGAGGAGCAGGTCATGCCCCACGGCGCGCCGGTCGCGTCCACGCTGGTGACCACGCCCACCCCGGTGGGGAAGCCGCTCATCATGGCGCGGAACTCCCCGGGCGACGCCTCGGCCACCGTGACCTGGGGCGAGTGGGCCGCGGTCGAGTGCTCGCTCATCGGGTGCTGCCTTCCGTTGCCACGGTGCGGGGGAGTACGGCGGGTTCCGGCACGGCGCCGCGCCGCTCGGCCCGGTCGACGACCTGGAGCAGCGGCCCCGTCATGGCCGTGGTCGCCAGGGCCATCACCACCAGGGCGAGGACCAGCGGCGCGGGCAGGATGCCCGCGCTGTACCCGGCTTCGATCACGATCAGCTCGGTCAGCCCCCGGGTGTTCATCAGGACACCGATCCGGAGCGCCGGCAGGCGGGGCGAGCCGGCGAACCGCGCGCCGAGGTAGCCACCCAGCAGCTTGCCCACGCAGCCCAGCACCAGCGTGCCGACGATCAGGGTCCAGGACGCGGCGGTGAAGGCCTTGATGAGCACGGTGACGCCCGTGACCACGAAGAAGACCGGCGTCAGGAGCCGTCCGGTGTGCGACACCGCGGCCACCGGCTTGGCCCAGGGGGCGAGGTCCTCGCCGGGGATCGCCAGGCCGACCATCGCGGCGCCGACGATGGCGGTCATGCCGGAGTGCTCGGTCAGCATCGCCGTACCCAGCGCGGCACCGCCCAGCAGGACCGCGGTGGTCCTCGGCATCCTGCGGCACAGCCGGCGCGCCGTGCCGGTGCGCAGCCCGAGCCGCAGCAGGAGGGCGCAGCCGCCGCCCGCGAGGAGGGCGCCGAAGGACTCCCACAGGCCTCCGAGGTGGCCCGCGCCGAGCCCGATGGCGAGGGTGAGCAGGATCCAGCCCATGCTGTCCATGACGATGGCGGAGGCCAGCGAGAGCCGTCCTTCGGCCGAGTCGTTCAGGCCCCGGTCGCCGAGGATCCGGGAGAGCACGGGCACCGCGGTGATCGACATCGTCACGGCGACCATCAGGAAGAACGCGGGCAGCGGCGCGTGGCCGCGGGCCGCCTCGTCGTGGGTGAGCCCGATCAGACCCACCAGCAGCAGGCCCGTGGCGAGGGGCACCACGAACGCACCGGCGGTCAGCGCCGTGAGCGCCTGCCGCGGCGGGCCGCCGGGCCCAGGCCGCAACTTGTGGGCCAGGCCGACCAGATAGAGCACGATCCCCGTCTGGCCGACCAGCTTGAGCACGTCGATGACGGCGGCCGGCAGCAGGGCGTCGAACAGGGCGCGGTCGGACAGGGCGAGCACGACGGGTCCGACCAGCAGACCGACCGTGACCTCGCCGACCACCTCCGGCTGACGCAGCCACCGGGCGGCGGCCCGGCCCGCGCGGGCCAGGAGCAGGAGGGCGGCGAGCGCCACGATCACGTGCACGGCTCGTGCGAGGAAGTCCGATGGATCCATGATGGTGGGGGCCTTTCGTGGCCGTTCCGGTTCGTTCGGTCTCTCACAGGGCGCGCGGCGGTCGTGGGCCCGCGCCGGCGTTCCGGCGGGCGGTGCGTCGAGGAGCCGGCCGTCGGTGTCGGTGCCGTCGGCCGGACCGGTCGACGCGCGCGTCAGCGCCGCTCGGGGACCTGCGGATAGCGGGCGGCGATCGCCTCGCTCGCCCTGGGGCCGCGGGCGAAGAGGAAGTCGGCCGTGTCGAGGCGCCGGCCGGTCACCCGGTCCACCACGACCGGGTCCGCCTCCGCACCCGTCGCGGCGTCGACCACGATGAGGCTGCGGTCCTCCGGGCACAGCCGGTGGTTGCCGTAGGCGGCCATGGCCAGGATGAGCGGGCGCAGGGCGCGGCCGCCGTCGGTCGGCCGGTACGTCCGGTCCTCCGGCGCCGCCGCCCCGTCCTCGGTGTCGAGCAGGCCCCGCGTGACGAGCTGGTCCATGCGGTCCCGCAGGACCTCGGCGGGCGTCTCCAGGTTGCGGCGGATCGCCTCGAACCGGTCATGGCCGTCGAGGACCTCGTGCAGGATCTCCAGGGTCCACCACGGGCCGATGACCCCGACCGTACGGGCCAGCGGGCAGTCGGGGATCCGCGCCTTCGGCCCGGCCTGCGGGGAGGACTCCGTGCGCCCACCGTCCGTGCCGCTCACGCGTTCGCCACTCACCGTCAGCTCCCCTGGGCGATCGGAATGGTCTCTGTGCCCAGCCTGTGGTGTCGCCGGGTCCGAGGAGGACGACCGGAAAGAAAACGGCAAGACCCGGTCGGGGCTCCTAGTGCCGCATCAGGCAACGTTCGCCCTGTCGACGACGGCGCGTAGGTGCCGGTCGTCGGCGTGGCGGTTTCGCCAGATGATGTAGCGGCGGA
>NZ_JBHUYJ010000158.1:0-11092 GCF_042668715.1 Streptomyces sp. NPDC057271 | reverse complement strand
AACATCACCCGCAGCCGCCTCGGACGCCTCACCCGCCAAGGCTTCCTCACCCAACCCGGACGAGGCCGCTACCAGAAACGGACTTAACGTCCACTGAGGACATCGACCTCGCACTCCTCGCCGGTGGAGGTGTCGGTGACGATCAGCCGCGCGGACAGCGGGTCGGTTTCCAACGCTCTTACCTGCCAGCCGCGTTGTTCCAGCCCGACGCGCACGGCGGTGGCGATCTTCTCCATCGGCTCCGGGTTCTCGGTGGCGACATCGAGGTCCTTGCTGAGCCGGTCGACCAGTCCGTGTGCCTGGACGGCGTAGCCACCCGTGAGCACGAGCGGGTAGACATCGCCCACGGCGAGGACATCCGCGAGGAGCCGCCGGTGCAGTTCGGTGAGATTCACGCAGCAGCCTGGGCGTCGGGCGTCAGTTCGTTGAAGGCGTCCTCCCAGACATCGCGGATGTCCCGGCTGATCAGTGTGCGCAGGACGGGCCACATGGCGACGAGCAGTTCCCGGTTCAGGTAATGGACCAGGTCATCGTGCTGCCCTTCGGCCAGCACGATCCGGTAGCAGCCCATCCGCAATCGGGGCTGGTCGAGGTCGAACCGAGACAGGCCGGACCACGCGAGGTGCAGCGGAAGGTCGACGTGGCCGCGGGCGGGGCCACCGAGCTCCGAGAGCTTGGCGGGAAGCCGCCTGGCAAATCTGGCTCGGCGGAGCTCGGGAACGCTGGGTGTGGCTGCCATGTCTTGATTATTCCGCAGGAGGGCGAGGCGGCCCTGTGTTTCCGGTACAGGTAACACCCGGCTCAGAGCTTCTACCTGGCCGCAGTGGCGGTAGCTCCGCCGTAAGAGCAGGTCAGAGTACTCATGAGACCCCTCCGGCGAGACAATGCCATGTTCATGCCCTCCGCGTGCCCCATCTCGCGGGGCTGAAGGGTGTGTACGAACGGCGAGACTGGCCTGTCAGCAGACAAGCCCCAGACCGCTGGCCTGGAGCTTGCCATGGGAACTGGCACGTCGTGGCACGCAGCCTGGGTGGGGTGCGGAGACGAGGGCGAACCTGAACCCGCCGGCGTCGAACGAAGGGGGGGCCGTGCTGGCGGATTGAACCCACGACCTCTTCGTCCCGAGTGAGGTTCGGTCCGGATCTTCACCGGCCGGTTTGTCATTTCGCCTGGTCACAGCGTTGGTGCGCGGTGGGCTCGGGCGGTGTCGCGGAGGCTTGGGGGAGTAGGTCGGCGCTCAGACGGCTCCCAGGAGGGATATGCCCACGGTGCCCACCGGGAGCGAACCCGCGCCATGGGCTTGGGAGGGGGCACCTGCCGCTACCTGGTTGCTGTCGAGGGCATGGTCAGGTCCTCCCTGGTGTCGGAGGTTTCCACGACAGAGCCCCTGTCCTTGGCGGGTTCACGCCCACGCCTCGCGGCGCGGAAACGACGCCGCCGTCGCCGGGAAAGCCCCCGGTCCGCTGTGTACGCAGCACCCTCGCAGGGGTCGCGGTCGCTACGGAGCGTATTAGGCGCCTCAGATCACCCGTTGCGTAATGGGCGACTATAGGTGCATATGGTGAGTGCGACGTCACCGTGGGTCACATGCTGGCGTCGCGTCAGCTGGGCACGGCGCAGGCCGGAGCCCTTCAGCTACTTGGAAGGAGTGGGTGTGAGCTCACGCTTTCGCGTTACCCGGCGGAAAGTGCTCGTGGCCGCCGCACTGTCCGTGATCGTCGCCTCGACACTCTCCGGTTCGGTGTCTGCCGTGGCAGATGGGAACGGTAGGGACCACGCGCGCCCGGACCACTGGGGTGTGATCGCCCGTAACACGATCGGCTCTCCGGTCGCCGAGTTGAGGAACGGCCCGTTCGGGTCATTCGGCGTGACGGGCTCCGCCGCCAGGCCGCCTCTCGGGCGGGGCAGCCTCGGCATCGCGGTGGCGGACGGATCCACCTCGTTGAGTCCGGCCAGCGAGAAGGTCGACTTCGGCAACGAGGTCGACTTCTACGGCGATCCGGTGCAGGGCCTGCGCAGGCTCGGGTTCCACGTCTTCCAGACCGGTGAGAACGTGAGCTACGGGGGCGCCGAGAACATGCCGAACATCAGGTTCGAGATCGATCCGAACCTGAGTGCGCTGCCGGCCGACAACTACTCCACGATGGTGTGGGTGCCGGATGCCTCCCCCGTGACAAACCGCTGGAGCGGCTTCATCGACGCCACCTCGACGGGCTACTGGTACCTCACAGGGAACGAGACCATCTGTACCCCGGCGGCCGAGTGCACCCTGGAGGAGCTGAAGACCTCGCTCAACGACGGCGGCCTGGGAGCGACCGTCTACACGGCCGCGGTGGGCAAGGGCCGCGACCACATGTGGATCGGCGCGGTCGACGGCCTCCGCATCAACCAGAACGTCTATGACTTCGAGACCAACGGCGTCAGGACACGTCGAGTCGACTGATGCGACCACGGGCGGCACCTCACCAAGAGCGTGCCGCCCGCGGCGTGTTGTCCACATGCGCGGACCTGTTCGGATCCTGAGTGACTCGCCCCGCTGACGGATGGCCGGCTCCGGTCGTCCAGGGTGCCGGAGAAGGCGGCCAGGGTACCCAGGTCGTGCCCCTTGGATTTGATGTACTTGCCGATCGCCAGCTCGTACAGCACCACGTGTCTTGCGCTCCGGGTTCACGGTGATGCCCTCTGCGTGACCGTCGAGCAGACCGGCCCCTCGTAGAGACGATCGTCGAGGCCTCGGACGCACTGCTCGTTCTGCCAAGGGGCGAGCGTGCGTCGGACCTCGCGGATGTGCTCCATGCCCGTGGCGTACCAGGTGACGGTGAGCTGGTCGAAGGCTTGGATGGCGTACCGGCACGCCGCCTCCGGGCTGCTGTCCGCAGCTTCGACCGCGGCGAGATTGCCGAGGACGACTGTGCGCTCCGGAGTGTCGTTCGTCAGCCATTGGCTGATCGGCGCCTTTACGGTTCAGTGCCGCGTCCTTGATCCTGCTGTGCCGAACCAAAGGGAGGGCCATGCTGGCGGCACGGAAGCGGCGGGCATCGGCTGCGCGTAAGCGTCGCCAGCAGCGACTTCAAGATCGGTGCGATCGCTGGGGGCGTGGGAGCCGTCTTGCCGGTGGCCTTCTGGAGCGTGATCTGGCCGCATCTCGTGGGTGGGCTTGTTCTCGGTGGCGTTGCCGGCGGTGGGTGGTGGTTGCGGCGCACCGATCGGTTCATCAGGGGCAGTGATCGGCAGTGGCGGCGTGACGAGGCCGTGAAGGCCGGACAGCGCACGCTTGCCGAGGTCGAGGCGATGACGGGGACGGAGTTCGAGGACTTCGTCGTGGACCTCTGTCGGCGCGACGGGTGCTGCGCCTCGCTGCCGTCGCTCGGCGCGGTGAATGGCCTGGGCCAGGCGGACCGGCGGCACCGAGATCGATGGAAGGAGACGTACGAGTCGTGACGCCTACCGGTGATTCGCCGTCGAGGTCCACGCCGACGAGGGGGCGCGTACACGAGCGCAGTGTCTGCTGAAGGGGTCTCGCCCCGCGATCCGGCGACGCTCGCGATCGACTTCCACGCAGCCGGCGCCTGGGCGCCACAGCGGCGCTGGTTCCCCCTCGACCGGTTCGGGGTCCCTGAAGAAGAGGCCTCGGTTCCAAGTGATGGGGCTGGTCGCCCTCCGCCGAGTGGTGCGGGAGCGGCGCGGGGAGGCTCCGGGTCTCCTCGGCGGAGGGCCGTTCAGTGGCCGGTGGCGAGAGGCGGAAGAACGATGTCCGGCACGGCCACGGCCACTCGGTGGCCCGTGGCGTCGAGGAGCTGGCCGGCCTGGGTACGCAGTGCCCAGGTGGGCCCGGCCAGGCCGGCGATGGCGAGGAACGCCAGAGCGATCCGGCCGCTGCGGTCCGGACCCACGCGAGGCGCGTGGCGAGGGACGCGGTGACGGGCTCTGCTCACGAGGTCTCGCCGAGGACGTTCTCGTGCCTGTCGAGAAGGCGGCAGGTCTCCGCGTACAGCCGTTCCAGCTCGGCCGAGGTGAGGATGAGGACCCCCTCGGAGGACGAGCCGTCCTCGAAGTGGATCGTCACGGGTACCGAACCCTGACGGGCACGCGGGTCGTAGATCGCGTCACGGCCGGGCAGCAGAGTGGCGTGGGTCGCCTGCGCCGGCACCGGGCGCAGTGTCGTGCCGTCCGCCGGCGCGGACCAGGCGGGCCCGCCGCCGGGCGGGCACAGGTGGTAGGTGGTGGCGGAGCCCTCACCGGGAAGGGTGACCACGACACCGACGCGGCCCTCGCGGGCCGTGTCGGCTGCGAGGTCGCCGAGCTGGGGGAGGAAAGGAGCCGCTGTTCCTAACTCGACTCCTTGAGCGGGGAGATGGGGGAAGCTTCGTCCAGTCATGCCCTCGAAGTTAGGGACGCCCAAGACCCCGAATATGAGCCGGAGGAATACGACCCCTATCCGTCCAGGTGAAAGCGGTCGGACATGCGTCGCAACTTCTCGCGCGTAGCTGCCCGTTCGGCGTAGACGATGCTGCGGAGGGTCGAGCGGGCGATGGGATGGTTGCGTACGAGCTGGGGGGCGATCCGCTCGGCGGTCTCCAGCTCGACGAGGGCCTTGTCCCGGTTGCCGTCCCACAGCCACGCGCGCGCGATGTCCATGTGGTGGTGCCCCTGACGGGAGTTGGGGAGGGCGCCGACCAGCTCAGGGGTCGTACGGCGGTTGATCTCCAGGGCCTTGCCCTGCTCGCCCATCTCCAGAGCGACGCTGATCGCGTGGATCTGCACGTTCCCGGCGGAGAACGTCAGCGAGTGCCGGTCGTACACCGGCATTCCGACGTACGCGTCCATCCGCTCGGCGGCGTCTTTCGCGTACCCGATCCGGTCCTCTGCCTCCGACGCGCGCCCGGCGCGGGCGGCCGAGACCGCTGCCCGGAGCTGGAGGGTGCCCCAGGCGCGTACGGCAAGCGGTTCGCCGTGCTCGTACGCCTGCTGCACCGACCCGATCGCCTTGTCCGAGAGCGTCAGCGCGTCCGCCCAGTCAGCCGTGGCCCACATGTCCCAGACCCGCATCCAGTCCGCGACCGCGGGCAGCAATGGGTCCCCGGACAGCCGGGCCGACCACGCGGCCCGCTCGCAGGCCATCGCCACCAGCTCGGGGTGGCCGAGGGAGTGGGCGGCGGTGTGGGCGAACTTGCAGCAGACCGCGTATATCGCGTACGCCTCCTCCCGCTCGTGCCCCTCCGACATTTCGGCCAGGGCCCGCGCCTCGCGGAAGAGGTCGGGCAGGACCCGGAGGATCGCCACGTTGGAGGCGGTGTCCCGGAGTCGGTGCAGGCGCGTCACCTCCCGCCACAGCTGGGTCGCCGGCCTCGGCGTCCCCTCGAAGACCGGGGCGAGGTCGTAGCGACGCAGCTCGCGCAGGATCGAGGAGGCGGCGATCTGCCACTGGTTGTCGTCGGGGGAGCTGCGGTACGGCCGCCCGATCAGGTCGTTCGGGTGGACGTGCAGCTCCGCGGCGACCTGGTTGAGCAGACCGACCCGGTCCAGCTCGATCAGGCCCCGCTCCATCTTCGACACCCAGCCCTGCGACTTCCCCAGGGCCGCCGCCAGATCGGCCTGCGGCATCCCCAGCCGCAGCCTCGCCCTGCGGACGCGTCGGCCGATCTCCTCGGCTTCCTCCAGCATCAGGACACCTCCCCAACCGCCGGACGTCCGTGCGGGGCGCGCCGGTCTGTCCGTACAGAGTTCGTACCAGCACGGTACCGAGGACGGTGGGCCGGCGTGAGGGAGTTGCCCGGCCGGTGGTCCTACGCAGTCCTTCTTGCCGTGGCCGCCCTATTCAGAAAATGAACAGGGCGGCTGTTCAGTAACTGAACACGACCGCCGTTCAGAAAATGAACGGGGTGCGGTCCGTTCCGTTTCGGAACAAGCCGGGCGTTCCGAAACGGAACGCTTCGTTGTTCCGTTTCGGAACAGGCCGACTGATCAACGCCGTCGCGGCTGCGGCTGAGTGGCTGCCGGTGACACCGCTGACAGGTGGGACGGGGTGGTGGGCCTGCGTACGGTGCTGCGGGCCATGGCTGCTGCCTGGGCGAGGGGGCTGGGTGCGTGGCGCTGGCCGAGGCGGTGGATGCGCCAGGTCAGGGCGCGGGCGGGGTTGCGGGCGTCGTCGAGAGTGCGTTGGCCGAGGGCCTGGTCGAGGAGGGTGGTCGGGTTGTGGCCAGCAGTTTCGGCGTCGGCGAGGACGGTGGCGAGGGCGTCCCAGTCGGGGTCATGGAGGATGCGGTCGGCGTGATCGGGGGCGGCCTGCTGGAGGTGGCGGGCGTAGCGGTGCTTGGTCTGGATGCCGGGGGTGCGGCGGGCGAGGTCGTCCAGGACCGGGACGGCGACCTGGGCGTACGCGGTCTGGAGATGGACGAGGGCCTGCTGGGCTGCCGCTTCCTGCTGGGCGTGCCGGTGAGCGCGGTGCCAGTGCCGCGCGAACGCCACGGCGATGAGGGCGGCGTCCAGCAGCATCGCCAGCCCGGCGCCGTCGCGTGTCGCGGCGGGGGTGCGCAGGATCGTCTGGACGCTGCGGCGCAGGACGCGGGCGCTGTCGGCGTCGGAGGTGATGCGGGAGCGGGTGGCGCGCTCGAAGAGGGCGGCGGCCCGTTCGAGTTCGGTCCTCGCCGCGGCTGGTGCGGTGAGGGGGAGCAGGTCGAGGGCTCCGCCGAGGGCGACGAGCTGGCCTTGGGCGGTGTGGTCGCTGCTGTGGGTTAGGTGGTGGGGGATGCGTTCGGTGGCGGCGGTGGCCTGGTGCCAGGGGTCGGCCGGCCGGACGGTGGTCGGTTCGGGGCTGGTGGCGGTGAGGCGGTGGCGGATCTTGGGCAGGGAGAGGTCGCCGGCGAGGGTGGAGCCGGAGAACCACACCGGTTCCCCGTGCTTGTTGAGGTCGCCGAGCAGGGCGACGCTGTAGCCGAGGACGTCGCCGGACGGTCCGACCTTGGGCCGCACGTCTACGCCGGTCGCGTCCAGCAGGGCGAAGAACTCGGTCTCGCTGGAGGCGGCTGCCACGGCGCGGCGGACGCGCATGCGCAGGATCTCGCGGGTGGTGGTGTCCTGGCCCTGGCGCTTGGCCTTGAAGTGTTCCTTGCTGGTGGGGCGTTTGGCGGCGGTGCCGTCGCCTGGGTTGAGGCGGCGCAGGCCGAGGTCGGCTTCGATCTTGCGGGCTTCGCGCTGGACGGCGCGGATGTCATAGTCGCGGCGGGGACGGCGGCCGTCCTGGCGTACGAGGGTGGCGGCGATGTGGATGTGGTCGTCGGCGTGGCGGACCGCGACCCAGCGGCAGGCTTCCTCGTCGCCTTCGGGGGCGATGCCGGCAGCGGCCACGATCCGGCGGGCGATGTCCGCCCACTGGGCGTCGGTCAGGATCGGGTCCTCGGGCGCGGCACGCACGGGGCAGTGCCACACCGTGGTCGTCGGGGCCTTGTCGCCGAGCATCCTCGCGGGCTGGTCGAGCTGCGCGGCGAGCTGGTCCTCGACGTCCCTGGGGTTGCGGTGGGGGCTGCGGCCGGGATCGGGAGCGAAGCCGTTCCAGGACACCACCAGGTGCGGGTCGGTGTGCTCGTTGGCGCTGCCCGGGCCGTAGAGGTAGCCGATGAGGCGGCGGGTGGCGCGGGCGCCCTTGCCGAGGATGATCTTCGGTATCACGTGGTCACCGCCCCGAGATCACCTGGGCGACGGCCACGTCCACATCGTCGACCGATGCCTCGACCCGGTCCAGCAGCCGCGCCACGATGTCCGGCGCGGGCCAGGTGCCGTCCTTGTTGAGGTGCCAGGCGAGCTGGTTGAGGTTGTTGCCGATCAGTGCGAGCTGGCGATTGGCGGCCATCAGCGCCTTGACCATGGCGCGGTAGTCGGCGACCGCGGCGGTGGGGTCGTCGGAGCGGGCGGCGGCGAGCGAGGTCTCGGCGACGTAGCCGCCGACCGACATGCGGCTGAGGTGAGCGGCTGTCGCGAGGAGGGCGAACTCGTCGTGGCTGTAACGGGGGTGGACGCGCTTCTCACGCAGCGTGGGTTCGCGAAGACGGCGGCGCGGCGCGGACGGCTGTGTGGCTTCTCCCCGAGTCGGCTCCCCCGGGCCGGCCGGCATCGGCGCCCCCTCGGCGCCGGACGCCTCCGCCTCTCCTGGGGCGGAGGCCGGGTAAGGACTCCTTACCCGACAACTTGCTGCGCCAACGGGGCCGGTGGTCGTCTCCTGCTGGGGAATGGGGAGTTCGTGGTTCGGGTCGTGCATGGGTCGGTTCTCCGCTGGGTGCTGGGTTGTGCGCGGTCTCCGGGTCCCTGTGCGCTCGGCTGCACAGGGGCCCGGGATGCGACGGAAGGACGGGGCCGGTGCGAGGGTCAGGCGATGCCGACGGGGGCGGTGGCGCCGTCGAGTCCGTCGAGTGACCCGATCTCGGAGCCGTCGTACAGGGCGGGCTGGTCCTGGCCTGCCCGCTCGACCTGCAGTCGGTCGCGCAGGATGCGGGCGCGTTTCTGGCCGATCCGTAGTTCGGTCCGCAAGCGCTCGGCGGTCAGCTGGTCACCGGTCCAGTCGGCGGTCAGGAGTCGGGCCTTGTCGAGAAGTTCGTCGTCGGTGCGGGTCCGGTCGGCGGTCGACTTGGCAGCGGCGGGGACCCGACCGGTCGCTCGACGTGGGGCAGCTCCGGTCGACTCCGCCGCTGCGACCGACCGGGGTGGTCGGGCGCCGGGGGCTGCGTCGACTCCCTCGGCCGACCCCGTCACGGGCGCTTCGGTGACCTTCATGGGGGTCGACTCGGTCAGCTGCTCGGGGATCGATCCGGGCCGGTCAGGCGTCGACTGAGGGGCCTGCTCGCCGACCGACTGGCCGGAGGCCGTTTCGGGGGAGTCGGCCGACTCGTGGTTGTGGTGCAGCACCTTGGCCACGAGGTCCGATCCGAAGTAGATCGATCCGATGGGGAGTGAGGTGGCCAGCAGTACGAGGGCCCAGTTCGCGATGTCCTGGTCGGTCAGTCGGCCCCACTGGATCGAGTCGGTGTGCAGGGCCGGTACGAGGCCGTGCACGTAGTTCAGCAGGAGGCTGGCGATCGTGTAGGTCGCCAGGACCCGCAGCGCGAACTTCCGGTCGGCGTCGGTCAGCACGAGTGTGGCGATCAGCGCGAGGGCCATCAGGCCGTCGACGACGATCGGGTAGAGGAAGGCGGCGGTGGAGTCGGCGCCGATGGCACGAGCCACGTCGGACAGCGCGTTCCACGAGACCCGGAAGGCCATGAGGACGACGGCCACCAGGCCGATGACGAGGGCGATGCGTCCCGTGCGGCTCACACGACGACTCCCCGCGGGTGCGGGTGTTCGGCGCGCGTCGCCGGGATCGGCACGCCGCTTGAGGTCGTCGTTCTTGGTGCCGGAGGCGAACCGCGCGATACCGGCGCGGATGCTGCGCATGGCTGCCGGGGCGCTCGGAGCAGGGAGGTGCAAGGTGGAGGGCTCCAGGGCTGGGTGTGGCCGCCGGCGTGGGCGGCCGTGAGCGGTGGGGACTCGTCCCACCCGTCCTGCCGCTGGTCAGGGCAGGTACGGGTGGGGCGGTGATGTCGAGTCGACTCGTTGCGGGTCGGTGACTCGTCCCCGCGCTGACCTGCGCGGGGACGAGTGGGACGAGTCGGGGAGGGGCAGGCGCCGGGCTCGACGGGGAGCGTGGCGGCTGCCTCGGGAGGGCAGTAGCGGGTCCAGGCGTCGGTGAACTGGGCGCGGGTAAAGCCCTTGGCCTGGTTGCCGCCAGGGAAGCGGCGGTTGGCCGACTTGATGCCGTAGTCCTGGAGCAGGATCTGCAGGCCGCGCGGGGTGAGCCCGTTGGGGCTGTGCTCGGCCCAGGGCGCTTCCTGGTCCTGGTTGAGGATCTCCAGGAGCCGGCCGGTGCGGATCGTCGGCTGGTCCCCTTCGGAGGCGAAGGCGCGGCGGATGTCGGCGAGGATGCGGATCTTCAGGCCGCCGTCCTCGTCGCGCCCGGACTCGTAGTCCGTCATGGCCGTGCACGCGGTGCGGGCCAGGACGGGCCAGTGTCCGCCCGCGAGGTCGGCGACGCTGAGCAGCGGTGCCCAGGTGTCGGCGGCACGGTCCTCGACCGGCATCTTCGGCTCCAGGGCGAGTGCCTTCTCGCGTACGGAGGCGAGCCAGGCTGCCAGCCGGGTCCGGAGCTCGCGGACCGCCAGGTCGTCGCGGCCGTAGCGCCAGAAGCTGACCTTCTCGGTCGCGGCTCGGCGGCGCATGCGGATGACGACCGACCGGTCCATGATCGTGTCGGGGAGGTCGCCGATTCCGGCGAGGGCGGCCATGGCGAAGGTGTCGAACTTGACCACCTCGTGGTTGGGGCCGGTGACGCGCAGGGTGGGCCGGTTGCGCTGGTGGCCGGCGTTGAGCAGGCCGCGCATCTCCTCGTTCTTCTCCGCGACCTTCGCGCTGCCGAAGATCGTGTCGACTTCGTCGACCAGGAGCGTGGGCGGGTTGCCCTCGCCGATCGACCGGAAGATCGCCGCGGCGGAGGCGTTGACCGTGATCAGCGGCTCGTGGACCGCCTCGATCAGGACTTCGAGCAGCCGCGATTTCCCGCAGCGCTTGGCGGGCCCGACCACCGCCAGGCGCGGTGCGTGCTGCCACACCGGCTGCAGGTGGGTCGCCGCCGCCCAGAGCGTGGTCGCGGTCAGGGCTTCGTCGCTCGGCATCACGACGTAGCGCCGGATCGCGTCCCGGAGCAGGTCCAGGACCTCTACGCCCTCGGGGTCTGCGGCGGGCGGCGGGGCGGTCGGCTGGCCGGGGATCGCTGTCGGCGGCCACTCGACGGGAAGCGATGGCGTGTTCGGGGTGGCTTCGTCCATACTGGACATCGAGCTCCTCAATCTGCGGGCCATACGGGACGGCAATCCCGGCCTTGCAGCTAGTCGTTCAGGGATGGGCGGCGTGAGGTTTGCGCTTTGAGCCCCTCGGTGTCGCAAGCACTGGGGGGCTTTTTGCATGTCTGGCTAGTGTTCTGAGTCTGGAATTCTGTTCAGATAGCTGGCGAGGCGTTTAAGGATCTCGTCCGCAGTCTTGGTCCACACGTAAGGTTTCGGGTCGC
>NZ_JBHUYJ010000157.1:0-11242 GCF_042668715.1 Streptomyces sp. NPDC057271 | reverse complement strand
CACGTGAGTCGTGGCCACAGCTCACAAACTAGCGAGGCCACAGGTAAAGATCAAACCTACGGGTCAGGGCCCGGTCTTTCGCCCTGGGAGCGAAAGACCGCTCACTGCCCCGCTCCGCAGGGGTTTCGTTTCCTCCCCCACCTGAAGGTGGGGGTATCCACGAAAGGACTCAGATGACCGTGGCGGGCGAGTTCGAAGCGCTGTACGGGGCGGCCCCGGAGGGCGTCTGGGCCGCCCCCGGGCGGGTCAACCTGATCGGTGAGTACACCGACTTCAACGACGGCTTCGTCCTGCCGCTGGCCCTGCCGCACACGGCGGTCGCCGCCGTGTCACGGCGCCATGACGGGGTGCTGCGGGTCCATTCCGCCGACGTCCGGGGCGGGATCGTCCGGCTCGACCTGGCCGCGCTGGAACCGCTCGCCCCGCTCGCGGGCGGTGGCGGCGCGAGCTGGGCCGCGTACCCGGCGGGTGTCGTGTGGGCCCTGCGCGAGGCCGGGTACCCGGTCACCGGGGCGGACATCCACCTCGCGTCGACCGTGCCCACCGGTGCGGGCCTGTCGTCCTCCGCCGCCCTGGAGGTCGCCTGCGCGCTCGCCCTGGACGAGCTGTTCGGTCTCGGGCTCTCCCGACCCGAAGTCGCCGTCCTGGCCCAGCGCGCGGAGAACGCCTTCGTCGGAGTCCCGTGCGGGGTCATGGACCAGATGGCGTCCGCGTGCGCGGTCGAGGGCCACGCGCTCTTCCTGGA
This sequence comes from Streptomyces sp. NPDC057271, assembly GCF_042668715.1. Lineage (NCBI taxonomy): Bacteria > Bacillati > Actinomycetota > Actinomycetes > Kitasatosporales > Streptomycetaceae > Streptomyces > Streptomyces sp. NPDC057271. The sequence goes on along the minus strand of NZ_JBHUYJ010000157.1, from coordinate 10,497 downwards.
CACCCGCGACCTCTCGTACCGGCAGGTGCCCTTCGACCCGGCCGCGCGGGGGCTGCGGCTCCTCGTGGTGGACACGCGGGTGAAGCACGCACTCGGTGACGGCGCGTACGCGGAGCGGCGCGCCGGGTGTGAGGCAGGCGCGCGGGCGCTCGGTGTGCGCACACTGCGCGAAGTCCCGTACGTGCAACTGCTCGACACTCTCGCGCGTTTGAGCGAGGAATCGGTTCGCCGCTATGTCCGGCACGTGGTTTCGGACAATCACCGGGTCGAACGGACGATCGCCCTCCTCGACGCCGGGGACGCGGCGGCCGTCGGCCCGGTGCTCACCGAGGGCCATGCCTCGCTCCGGGACGATCTGCGCGTCTCCTGCCCCGAGCTGGACCTCGCCGTGGAGGCGGCGAACGCGGCCGGCGCGCTGGGGGCGCGGATGACGGGCGGCGGATTCGGCGGCTCGGCGATCGTGCTGGTGGACCGGGAGCGGGCGGGCACGGTGGCCGCGGCGGTCGAGAGGGCCTTCGCCGAGGCCGGGTTCGCCGCGCCGCGGGTCTTCCCCGCCGTGCCGTCCCAGGGGGCCCGCCGGGAGGCGTAGGGAGCACGCCGGGGCTCCCTGACCGTAGGAATCCCTTCGGAATTGTCGACTTCTGTCGCGATCGTGCCCTGGTGGCGCGGGAGTACCCACCGTGTTCGGTCAGTTCTCCCAATCGCCTTCACCGGCGGCCTCCCGCCCGTACTCTGATGCACAGCGCCGGTGGGGGCCGGTGCTGATCAGGGGGCGTGGCCAGTCGGGTACGGCGCCCGGGACGGGGTAACAGTCACTGCACGGCGGCGGCCGCGCGATCGTCGGACCCTCGTCCCCGGCGCCGTACCCGCGCCGGTCCGTTCCTCGACACTTGGGGGTGTCCGTGGCTCGCATCCGGGTCCTGGTGGTGGACGATCACCGCATCTTCGCCGAGTCGCTGGCCGCCGCGCTCGCCGCGGAGCCGGACGTCGACGTGTCCGCCGCGGGCAGCGGTCCGGCCGCCGTGCGCTGTCTGGACCGCGCGGTCGCCGAGGGGCGCCGGTACGACGTGATGCTGGTCGACGCCGACCTGGGCGCGGTCGCCGGATGTGCCGCCTCCCTGACGGTCGCCCAGGCCGTACCGGACGACGGCGGGGGTGTCGTCGACGGCATCTCGCTGGTCGCCGGGGTCCGTTCCACCCAGCCGGCCGTCCGCACGGTCGTCCTCGCCGAGAAGGACGACCCGCACCGGGCGGCGCTCGCGCTCCAGGCCGGGGCCTCGGGCTGGGTGGCCAAGGACTGCTCACTGCAGCGGCTCCTCGCCGTGATCCGCGGGGTCCTGCGCGACGAGACGCATCTGCCGCCCGCGCTGCTGACCGGGGTCCTGCGGGAGCTGACGGCAGCCCGCAAGCACCGCACCGAGAGCGAGCAGCTCGTGGAGTCGCTGACCCCGCGCGAGCGCGAGGTGCTGCGCTGCATGGTGGCGGGTCTGGGCCGCAAGGCGGTCGCCGAGCGGCTCTTCCTCTCCCCGCACACCGTCCGTACACACATGCAGAACGTGCTCGGGAAGCTGGGTGTGCACTCCACGCTCGCCGCGGTCGCGCTGGCGCGCCGCGCCGGGGTCGGACCCGCCGAGCTATCCGGGGATGTTGTCGAACGGGGCGGTCAGCTGGCGTAGCAGCCCCGCCAGTTCGCCGCGCTCGGCGCGGGAGAGCTGCGCCAGGATGGCCCGCTCCTGGGCGAGCAGCCCGGCGAGGGCCTGGTCGGCCCGGTCGCGTCCCTCGGGCGTCAGGCGGACGAGGACCCCGCGCCGGTCGCTGGGGTCGGGAAGCCGCTCCACCAGGCCCTTCTTGGTGAGCCGGTCGATGCGGTTGGTCATGGTGCCCGAGGTGACCAGCGTCTGGGTGAGGAGCTGGCCGGGGGAGAGCTGATACGGGGCTCCCGCGCGGCGCAGCGAGGTGAGGACGTCGAACTCCCAGGGCTCCAGCTGGTGCTCGGCGAAGGCGAGCCGACGGGCGCGGTCGAGGTGGCGGGCGAGCCGCGAGACGCGGCTGAGCACCTCGAGCGGTTCCACGTCGAGGTCCGGGCGCTCGCGGCGCCATGCAGCGACCAACCGGTCGACCTCGTCCTCCATGACGATCAGTGTAGAGGGTCTGTTGACATAAAGTCTCTTGACGTCAAGATATATTCGCATGGACTATGGGGAAGGACCGGGGCCGGGACCTAGTTCCGCTTCGGCAGCTCGTTCCAGCAAGGGGGCTCGAACATGAATTCCGCACCATCTTCCGCTTCCGCGGCGCCAACGTGGGATCCGCAGCAGTACCTGCGGCATTCCGGCCACCGCACCCGTCCGTTTCTCGACATGCTCTCCCGAATACCGCGTCTTCCCTCCGTGGGCAGCCCGGCCAGGATCGCCGACCTCGGCTGCGGTCCCGGCAATGTGACCGTGCTCCTCGCCGACCGTTGGCCCGACGCCCACATCACCGGATTCGACCTCTCTCCCGACATGCTGGAACGGGCCGAGAAGGACTGGGCGGGCACCACGGCCGGCGGCGGCTGGCTGGACTTCCGTCCCGCCGACGCGGCGCACTGGACCCCGGAAGAGCCCTACGACCTGATCGTCTCCAACGCCGCCCTGCAATGGGTCCCGAACCACCCCGAGTCCTTCGCCGCCTGGATCGACGCCCTCAAACCAGGCGGAACGTTCGCCTTCCAGGTCCCCGGCAACTTCACCGCGCCCAGCCACGCACTGCTCGGCGAACTCTGCGACATGCCCCAGTGGCGCGCCCGCCTCGCCGGGGAGGGGCGCCGCTTCGTCCACATCCTCGACCCGGCCGACTACCTCCTGCGCCTCACCGACCTCGGCTGCGTGACGGAGGTCTGGGAGACCACCTACTCACAGCTCCTGCAGGGCGAGGACCCCGTCCTCGACTGGGTCAAGGGCACGGCGCTCCGGCCCGTCCTGACGGCCCTGGAAGACGACCCGGCGGCGACGGACGCCTTCCTCGCCCAGTACCGCGACCTGCTGCGCGCCGCCTATCCGCCGGGCCCGCGCGGCACCGTCTTCCCGTTCCGGCGGATCTTCGCGATGGCGACGAAGCCGTTGTGAAGGCGGCGCGGTGAAACGGCGCAGTGACGCACGGGCGCCCCGCACCGGAAGACCAGTGCGGGGCGCCTTCGCGTGCCGTGTCGGCCCTGGAGGCGTCAGGACATCGTGTTGTAGATCCCGTAGCCGTAGCCGATCTTGGCCCGCGCGGTGAACTTCCCCGGGGAACTGTTCAGGTAGCCGTACAGGTCGCCCGACGAGGTCACGCCCAGCAGGTCGCCCTTGCCGTCGGCGTTCAGGTCGCCGGGAGCGACCAGCTTGGCGTACGTGTTCCAGCCGCCGCCGATCTTCACCCGCGCCTTGAACGGCGTGGCCGCCACACCCGTACCCGCGTACACGTACAGGTCGCCGCCCGAGGTGCGGGCCACGATGTCCGCGCGCCCGTCCCCCGTGTAGTCGCCCGCGCCGACGATCTTGTTGTACACACCCCAGCCGGTACCGACCTTGACGCGGGACGCGAACGCCGTGCCGTAGCCGTTGCCCCGGTACAGGTAGAGCGTGCCGGAGCCGTCACGGGCCAGCAGGTCGCCCTTGCCGTCGCCGCTCAGGTCACCCGTGCCGACGAGCGTGTTGTACACACCCCAGCCGCCGCCGATGTAGTTGCCCTCGATGTACAGGCCGCCCTGGAAGACCTGCGCGAGATCGGACGAGCCGTCCGGGTTCAGGGAGGACAGGTGCGTGAAGGCGGCGCCCGCCCAGCCGCCCGTGTCGCCGTACTGGCTGCGCGGGGTGAGCTTGCCGGTGGTCCTGCTGCCGTACCAGAACATCGTCCCGGCCTTGTCGCGGGCGAAGACGCCTTCCTTGTTGCCCAGGACCGGGTTGTTGCCCGCCCCGCCGAACTGCGGGATGCCGTCCCAGCCGCCGGGGTCGCTGGACCGCACGCGTGCCGCCAGCGTGCCGTCGCCCTTGCCCCGGTAGTACCAGAGCGTGCCGGCCGTGTCGCGGGCGAGCAGCTCGCCGTTGCCGTCGCCGTTGTCGTCGCCCACGGGGAAGATCTGGTTGTAGATGTTCCAGCCGCCGCCGATCTTCACCCGCGCGGCGAACGGTCCGCTCTTGTCGCCCCTGCCGGCGTAGAACCACAGGGTGCCGGCCGTGTCGCGGGCGATCAGGTCGGCCCAGCCGTCGCCGTTGTTGTCGCCGATGCCGAGCAGCTGGTCGTAGATGTTCCAGCCGCCGCCGACCTTCACGCGGGCCGCGAACGGCGCGTTGCGGTTGCCGGTGGCGTAGTACACGTACAGGTTGCCGCTGTGGTCACGGGCGACCAGGTCCGCGCGGCCGTCGTCGTTCACGTCACCCGGCGCGACGATCTTGTTGTAGATCTGCCAGCCGCCGCCCTGCCACGCGTACACCGCCTCGTTCGGTGTGGCGTCCGTGTACAGGGTGAGGGCGCCCAGCTGCGAGAGCATCAGGACCTCGGGGCCGCTGACGTCCCCGTCCTGGTTGCCGATCGGGATGACGTCCTTCGCCGGCTCCGTGGTGCTGCCGAGGAAGAGACCGCCCGCGCCCGTGGAGGTGGCGGTGTAGACGTCACCGCTCCAGGAGCGGTAGATCAGGTCACCGACGCCGTCGCCGTCGAAGTCCGACAGCTGCGGGGAGGCGCCGACACCGTCGGTCTGGGCCGCACCCGCGCGCAGACCGTCCGGCTGGGGCCGCGTGAGCGTCGGCGGGGTGAAGGCGGGGGCCGGCTTCTCGGCGGCCGGCCGCGGCGCGGGCTGGTCGGCCGAGGCCGGGGTCGCGAGCAGCATGCCCGCGGAGAGGACGAAAGCGGTGCATGCCGCGATGCGGCGCGCACGCGTGGTGTGCACAGAACGCAAGAGATCCCCCCCAGGGATCAGAGAAAACATCGGACCGGGGGCAGGGGTCCGCGGCACCTCCGCTCGCAAGCGCTTGCGAAGGGCGAACGCCCCCCCCGGATGTGGAGGGGAGCATATCGTCGATCACCGACAGGGCATCAACGGATATCCCCGGCAGCGACGGCCCGGCCACGCTGCCGGGCCCGGCTCTTGGCCGGTGACCTCCCCGTCGCCGGGGGACCGCGGCGCCGCCCCCACCGACTCAGCTCTTGCGGTGGCCTATCAGGCGCGGCTTCTGCTCCAGGCCGTCGAGACCGTGCCACGCCAGGTTCACCAGATGCGCGGCCACCTCCGCCTTCTTCGGCTTGCGGACGTCCAGCCACCACTGACCCGTCAGCGCCACACTGCCCACCAGCGCCTGCGCGTACAGCGGCGCCAGCTTCGGATCGAACCCCCGGGCCTTGAACTCCAGACCCAGGATGTCCTCCACCTGTGTGGCGATGTCACTGATCAGCGACGCGAACGTGCCCGTCGACTGCGCCACCGGCGAGTCACGGACCAGGATCCGGAAGCCGTCCGTGTACCGCTCGATGTAGTCGAGGAGAGCGAACGCCGCCTGCTCCAGGAGCTCACGCGGATGGCCCGCCGTCAGCGCCCCCGTCACCATGTCGAGCAGCTGGCGCATCTCCCGGTCGACCACGACCGCGTACAGCCCCTCCTTGCCGCCGAAGTGCTCGTACACCACCGGCTTGGACACCCCGGCCTTCGCCGCGATCTCCTCCACCGACGTGCCCTCGAAGCCCTTGGCGGCGAAGAGGGTCCGGCCGATGTCCAGCAGCTGCTCGCGGCGCTCCGCGCCCGTCATCCTCACCCGGCGCCCACGCCGTGGTTTGTTCTCGCTGCCGCTGGTACTGCCGTCGATCGCCACGCTCTCCATCATGCCGCGTCTACGGGCTCGCCCCGGCGCCGGGCTTCGATCCGCGAGGCGTCCGGCCAGCGCACGTCGTACGCCCAGCCCAGCCGCTCGAACCAGCGGATCAGCCGCGCGCTGGAGTCGACCTGGCCGCGCAGCACACCGTGGCGCGCCGACGTCGGGTCCGCGTGGTGCAGGTTGTGCCAGGACTCGCCGCAGGACAGCACCGCCAGCCACCACACGTTGCCCGAGCGGTCACGCGACTTGAACGGCCGCTTGCCGACCGCGTGACAGATCGAGTTGATCGACCACGTGACGTGGTGCAGCAGCGCGACCCGGACCAGCGAACCCCAGAAGAACGCCGTGAAAGCGCCCCACCAGGACATCGTCACCAGACCGCCGACCAGCGGCGGGATCGCCAGGGACAGGATCGTCCAGTAGATGAAGTGCCGGGAGATCGCCCGGATCGCCGGGTCCTTGATCAGATCCGGCGCGTACTTGTGCTGCGGCGTCTGCTCCTCGTCGAACATCCAGGCGATGTGCGCCCACCACAGACCCTTCATCAGCGCCGGCACCGTCTCGCCGAACCTCCACGGCGAGTGCGGATCACCCTCCGCGTCGGAGAACCTGTGGTGCTTGCGGTGGTCCGCCACCCACCGCACCAGCGGGCCCTCCACGGCCAGCGAGCCCATGACCGCGAGCGCGATCCGCAGCGGACGCTTCGCCTTGAACGAACCGTGCGTGAAGTAACGGTGGAAACCGATCGTGATGCCGTGACAGCCGATGTAGTACATCGCCACCAGCAGGCCCAGATCGAGCCAGCTCACTCCCCAGCCCCAGGCCAGCGGCACCGCGGCCAGCAGCGCCAGGAAGGGCACCGTGATGAACAGCAGCAGCGTGATCTGCTCGATCGATCGCTTGTTGTCCCCGCCGAGGGTGGCGGAGGGGAGATCCGGGCGGTCCTTGAGGTCTTTGCCGGTGGGTTCGAGAACCTCGGGGCTGGAGGTCATAGGTGTCCCTTGGGGGGTGAGGGTGGAGGGAATGGAGCCGAGCCTACGGGACCGTAACCTACGGCGACGTAAGTATGGCAGCGCCGTGGCGCGCGGCAAGAGGGCACACGAGGGGCTAACGAGTGTCCAAGGGATGGACACCTATCCTGTTGGCGTCGGACAGCGCGGTCCGCAAGCCTTCAGTACCCCTCCAGATGTGCCCGAACACTGCAAGGAGCCGCACCTGTGAGCAGTGCCGACCAGACCCCCACCGCCAGCGCCGAGCTGCGTTCCGACATCCGCCGACTGGGCGATCTGCTGGGCGAGACACTCGTCCGCCAGGAGGGCCACGAGCTCCTCGATCTCGTCGAGAAGGTCCGCCGGCTCACCCGCGAGGATGGCGAGGCCGCCGCCGAGCTGCTCGGCGAGACCGACCTGGAGACCGCGACCAAGCTGGTGCGCGCCTTCTCCACGTACTTCCACCTGGCCAACGTCACCGAGCAGGTCCACCGCGGTCGTGAGATGCGCGAGAAGCGCGCCGCCGAGGGCGGCCTGCTCGCCCGCACCGCCGACATGCTCAAGGACGGCGACCCGCAGCACGTCCGCGACACCGTACGGAACCTCAACGTGCGGCCCGTCTTCACCGCGCACCCGACCGAGGCCGCCCGACGCTCGGTCCTCAACAAGCTGCGCCGGATCGCCGCCCTCCTGGAGACCCCGGTCATCGAGGCCGACCGGCGCCGCCACGACCTGCGGCTCGCCGAGAACATCGACCTCATCTGGCAGACCGACGAGCTCCGGGTCGTCCGCCCCGAGCCCGCCGACGAGGCCCGCAACGCCATCTACTACCTCGACGAGCTGCACGCCGGCGCCGTCGGCGACGTCCTGGAGGACCTCGCCGCCGAGCTGGAGCGCGTCGGCGTCGAGCTGCCCGCCGGCACCCGCCCGCTGACCTTCGGCACCTGGATCGGCGGCGACCGCGACGGCAACCCCAACGTCACCCCTCAGGTGACCTGGGACGTCCTCATCCTCCAGCACGAGCACGGCATCACCGACGCCCTCGAACTCGTCGACGAGCTGCGTGGCTTCCTCTCCAACTCCATCCGCTACGCGGGCGCGACCGAGGAGCTCCTCACCTCCCTCCAGCGCGACCTGGAGGCCCTGCCGGAGATCAGCCCCCGCTACAAGCGGCTCAACGCCGAGGAGCCCTACCGGCTCAAGGCCACCTGCATCCGGCAGAAGCTCGTCAACACCCGCGAGCGCCTCGCCAAGGGAACGCAGCACCAGGAGGGCCGCGACTACCTCGGCACCTCCGAGCTGGTCCAGGACCTCGCCCTGATCCAGACCTCGCTGCGCGCGCACCGCGGCGCCCTCTTCGCCGACGGCCGGATGGACCGCACCATCCGCACCCTCTCCGCCTTCGGCCTCCAGCTCGCCACCATGGACGTCCGCGAACACGCCGACGCCCACCACCACGCCCTCGGCCAGCTCTTCGACCGGCTCGGCGAGGAGTCCTGGCGCTACGCCGACATGCCCCGCGACTACCGGCAGAAGCTCCTCGCCAAGGAACTGCGCTCCCGCCGCCCCCTCGGCCCGACGCCCGCACCGCTGGACGCCGCGGGACAGAAGACCCTCGGCGTCTTCGGCACCGTCAAGGAGGCCTTCGAGCGGTTCGGCCCCGAGGTCATCGAGTCGTACATCATCTCGATGTGCCAGGGCGCCGACGACGTCTTCGCCGCCACCGTCCTCGCCCGCGAGGCCGGCCTGATCGACCTGCACGCCGGCTGGGCCAAGATCGGCATCGTGCCGCTCCTGGAGACCACCGACGAGCTCAAGGCCGCCGACGTCATCCTCAACGACATGCTGGCCGACCCCTCCTACCGCCGCCTCGTCTCGCTCCGGGGCGACGTCCAGGAGGTCATGCTCGGCTACTCCGACTCCTCCAAGTTCGGCGGCATCACCACCTCCCAGTGGGAGATCCACCGCGCCCAGCGCCGGCTGCGCGACGTCGCCCACCGGTACGGCGTACGGCTCCGCCTCTTCCACGGCCGCGGCGGCACCGTCGGCCGGGGCGGCGGCCCCTCGCACGACGCCATCCTCGCCCAGCCCTGGGGCACCCTGGAGGGCGAGATCAAGGTGACCGAGCAGGGCGAGGTCATCTCCGACAAGTACCTCATCCCGTCCCTGGCCCGGGAGAACCTCGAACTGACCGTCGCCGCCACGCTGCAGGCCTCCGCCCTGCACACCGCGCCGCGCCAGTCCGACGAGGCCCTGGCCCGCTGGGACGCGGCCATGGACACCGTCTCGGAGGCCGCCCACACCGCGTACCGCAAGCTCGTCGAGGACCCCGGCCTGCCGGCGTACTTCCTCGCCTCCACCCCCGTCGACCAGCTCGCCGACCTGCACCTGGGCTCACGGCCCTCTCGCCGCCCCGGCTCCGGCGTCTCCCTCGACGGACTCCGCGCCATCCCGTGGGTGTTCGGCTGGACCCAGTCCCGCCAGATCGTCCCCGGCTGGTTCGGCGTCGGCTCCGGCCTCAAGGCCCTCCGCGAGGCCGGCCTCGAAGCGGTCCTCGGCGAGATGCACGAGCGCTGGCACTTCTTCCGCAACTTCCTCTCCAACGTCGAGATGACGCTGGCCAAGACGGACCTGCGGATCGCCCGCCACTACGTCGACACCCTCGTGCCGGACGAGCTCAAGCACGTGTTCGCCACCATCGAGGAGGAGCACGCGCTCACCGTCGCCGAGGTCCTGAAGGTGACGGGCGGCCAGAAGCTGCTGGACTCCAACCCGGTGCTCCAGCAGACCTTCGCCATCCGCGACGCCTACCTGGACCCGATCTCCTACCTCCAGGTCGCCCTCCTCGCCCGCCAGCGCGCCGCCACCGAGCGCGGCGAGGACCCGGACCCGCTGCTCGCCCGAGCCCTGCTGCTCACGGTGAACGGTGTGGCGGCGGGTCTGCGCAACACCGGCTGACACCCCGCATCAGACGCGAGTGCCCCCATCGGTCCGACCGACGGGGGCACTTCGCGTATGCGGGATGGCCCGATCTGACCTTCCCTTTCTCCTTCGTGTGATCACGGTTCCATCACGCCTGGCAGCCGCGGCTGCGACCTGCTCCGACGCGACGTGAGAGTGGGGGCTTTCCCTGATCGATTCATGAACATGGGTAGGAAGTTGAATCGCATACATCGCGTCAGACGCGCTTCTCGCGGAAGAGCCCAAGGCCTTCTCGCCGTGGCCACGGCGACCGCCCTTCTCGCCGCGTTCCCGGCCCTGAGCGGGACCGCCGCCGCGGCCGCGCCCGCCACCGGACAGAGCCCGCAGCCCACCGAGAGCGAGCGGGCCCTCGCCACCGCCAAGAAGACCGGCACCCGGGTGGAGGTCACCGGGGAACGCTCCGAGCGGTCCACGGTGTACGCCAACCCCGACGGCTACTCCTTCACGCTGGAGGAGGCCTCGGTCCCCGTACGCGTGAAGAAGCCCGGCGGCGGCTGGCGCACACCGGACGCCACACTGGAGCGCCGCCCGGACGGCTCGGTCGGCCCGAAGGCCGCCGCCGCGGAGATGACCTTCTCCGGCGGCGGGGACGAGACCCCGCTCGTGTCGATCGCCGAGAGCGGCAGGTCGCTCGCGCTCGACTGGCCCGGCACCCTGCCCACACCCGAACTCGACGGCGCCGGCGCCCTCTACCGCGA
>NZ_JBHUYJ010000156.1:0-11472 GCF_042668715.1 Streptomyces sp. NPDC057271 | reverse complement strand
GCCTATCTACTTCCGCTCGCCGCACCGTGGCCGCTGCTCGGCCTGATCGGGGTCATGGGCGAGTTCACGCTCCGCCTGGTGGCCGTGGGCGGCATCGCCGCCCACCTGATCCGGACGATCCCGCCGACCCGGTTCACCGCCGCCCTGCGGGCCATGCGGGTGCCGGAGGCGTTCACCGTGTCCGGGGCCGTGATGCTGCGGTTCGTACCCACCATCGTCGCCGAGGCGCGCGCCGTACGCGACGCCATGCGGCTGCGCGGGCTCGGCGGTGTGACGGGCATGCTGCGCCACCCCCTGCTCAGCGTCGAGTACTTCACGGTGCCCCTCATCGCGTCGAGCCTGCGTTCGGCGGAGGACCTCTCGGCGTCGGCGCTGCTGCGCGGGCTGGGGTCGCAGCCCTGGCCGACGACGATGCACCCGCCCCGGTTCGGCCGCGCCGACGCGGTCGCCGTCCTCGCCGTGGCTCTGTTGACGACGGCCACGCTCTGGTGGAGGTACACGCGATGATCGAGCTCAAGGACGTCCGGTGGACGTACGAGGGCGGCGACTCCGCCGTACTCGACGGCCTCGACCTGAGCATCCGGCGCGGTGAGACCGTGGTGGTGTGCGGACCGAGCGGATCGGGCAAGAGCTCGGCGCTCCGGTTGATGAACGGCCTCGCCCCGCACTTTCACGACGGCACCCTTGAGGGCGAGATCCGGGTCGACGGCGCACCGATCACCGACCTCGCCCAGGTGGGGCGGGTGACGGGCACCGTCCTGCAGCAGCCCCGCCGGCAGTTCTTCACCGACGCCGTGGACACCGAACTGGCTTTCGCCCTGGAGAACTTCGGCACGCCGCCCCCACGGATACGCGAGCGCGTAGCCCGGGTCGTCGCCGAGTTCGGCCTGGCCGACCTCGACGGCAGGCTGCGGGAGCTGTCGGGCGGTCAGCAGCAGCGGGTGGCGTGCGCGGCGGCCGTCACCCACGGCCCGCCGGTGCTGCTGCTCGACGAACCGACCTCCAACCTGTCCCCGCAGGGCATCGCGGATCTCACCGCGATCCTGGGGCACCTGCGGGACCGGGGCACCACCCTCGTCATCGCCGAGCACCGGCTCCACTACCTCCGCGACCTGGCCGACCGGATCGTCGTCCTCCAGAACGGGCGCGTCCGGAGGGAATGGACCAGGGCCGAATTCCCCGGGCTCACCGACGAGATGCTGCGCGCCGAGGGACTGCGTGGTCTCCACACCCCCGCGCGGCCCCGGATGCTCCCGGCGTACGCGCACGGCCCGAGCGTCGAGGCGGGGGAGCCGTCGGTGGCCCCTCGCCACCGCGTGGGCGAGAACCACGACCACGACGCCGTCGCGACGTCGGCCGGACCGCACGGACCGGCCGACGGTCTGACGCTGCGAGGCATCCGGTGCACGTTTCTCGGACGGCCCGTGCTCGACATCGCCGAGGCCCATCTGCCCCGCGGAGTCGTCACCGCCGTCACCGGCGCGAACGGCGCCGGGAAGACCACGCTGGCCCGGATCCTCGCCGGGCTGCAGCGCCACGCCGGCCAGGTGCTCCACGACGGCCGCCCGCTGTCCCGCTCACAGCGGCAGCGCGCGGCCGTGATCGTCATGCAGGACGTGGAGAGGCAGCTCTTCACCGACAGCGTCACCGCCGAACTGCGCCTGGGCGCCCTTCCGGAGCGGGCGGAACAGGCCGCCGCCGTGCTCGCCGACCTCGACCTGGACGCCTTCGGCGACCGGCACCCGCTGTCCCTCTCCGGCGGCCAGCAGCAGCGCCTGGTCGTCGCGACGGCGCGCCTGAGCGGCCGTCGTATCGTCGTCTTCGACGAGCCCAGCTCCGGTGTCGACCGCCGCCATCTGAGATCGATGACCGCCGCGATGCGCGATGTCGCCCAGGAGGGTGCGGTGGTCGTCCTCATCAGTCACGACGCCGATCTCCTCGAACTCGCCGCCGACCGGGAACTGTGCCTCCGTCCCATCCCCTGACATCTCCCACGGCTTTCCGCCGGACGGAGGGCCCGCATGTGTATTCCTCATACAAGGACGGGTGGAGCGAACATTGTTGGGCCCGGAATCGGATTGCTACGCTCCCGCGGCAAGGGGATCAATCGTCGCCGCGGACTTTCGTCTCTGCCCGGCCTGCGCCAGCCGCAATTCGAATTGCATGAGAAATGCACGGAACCGTATGGGAAATGGGGTTGTGGAATGTGTGGTATCGCAGGATGGGTTTCGTTCGACTCCGACCTGACGCGTCGGGGCGACACCCTGGACGCGATGACCGAGACCATGGCGTGCCGCGGGCCGGACGGTCGCGGCACGTACCTGCGTACCCATGTCGGACTGGGACATCGTCGCCTCGCCGTCATCGACCTGGTCGGCGGTACCCAGCCGATGAGCGTGAGCACCCCTGCCGGTGACGTCGCCATCGCGTACTCCGGGGAGACCTACAACTTCCAGGAGCTGCGGAACCGGCTCGCGTCGAGCGGGCACACCTTCCGGACCGACAGTGACACCGAGGTCGTTCTCCACGCCTACCTGGAGTGGGGCGAGAGCCTCGTCGACCACCTGGAGGGCATGTACGCGTTCGCGATATGGGACGAGCGCGAGGAGAAGCTCGTGCTCGTGCGCGACCGTATGGGCATCAAGCCGCTCTTCTACCAGCCGACGCCCGACGGCGTGCTGTTCGGCTCCGAGCCGAAGGCGATCCTGGCGAACCCGACCGTGCGCCCCGTGGTCGACACGGACGGACTGCGGGAGCTGTTCGCGCAGACCAAGACCCCGGGCTGGGCGCTCTACAAGGGCATGCACGACATGCTGCCGGGCACGCTCGTCACCGTGGACCGCCGTGGCCTGCGGCAGCGGACGTACTGGAGCCTGCGCGCGGTCGAGCACACCGACGGCCGCGACGAGACCGTCCTCCGGACGCGGGACATGCTGACCGGGATCGTCGGCCGGCAGCTGATCTCGGACGTGCCGCAGTGCGCCCTGCTCTCCGGCGGGCTGGACTCCAGCGCCATCACCGGCCTCGCGGCGCAGCAGCTCGCCCTGCGCGGCGACCGCCTCCGTACGTTCTCGGTGGACTTCGCCGGCCAGGAGGAGAACTTCGTCCCCGACGAGCTGCGCGAGACCCCCGACTCGCCGTTCGTCCGCGACGTCGCGGCGCACGTGCGGTCCGCGCACCACGACGTGGTCCTGAACCCGGCCGACATCTCGGACCCCGAGGTGCGGCGTGCGACCGTCGGCGCGCGGGACATCCCCAACGGCTTCGGCGACCTGGACAGCTCGCTCTACCTGCTGTTCAAGGCGATCCGGGAGCAGTCGACGGTGGCACTGTCCGGGGAGTCGGCCGACGAGGTGTTCGGCGGGTACCCCTGGTTCCACATCGAGGCGGCGCGGCACGCCGACACGTTCCCCTGGATGATGTTCATCCCCCCGATGAGCCTCTCCGCGCGGACCGACCACATCGAGCCCGGTCTGCGGAAGCTGCTCGACGTGGGGACCTACACCGCCGACCAGTACGCGACGGCCCTCGCCGAGGTCGAGCACCTCGACGGGGAGTCCGGTCTGGAGCGCCGGATGCGCTCCATGTGCCATCTGCACCTGACGCGGTTCGTGCGCACGCTGCTCGACCGCAAGGACCGGCTCTCCATGGCGGTCGGGCTCGAGGTCCGGGTGCCCTTCTGCGACCACCGCCTCGTCGAGTACGTCTACAACACCCCGTGGGCGCTGAAGGCGTTCGACGGGCGGGAGAAGAGCCTGCTGCGCGCCGCGGCGGCGCCCGTGCTGCCGCAGTCGGTGGTGGAGCGGGTCAAGAGCCCCTACCCGTCGCCGCAGAACCCCGGGTACGCGGCGCATCTGCAGCAGCAGGTGAAGGAGCTGGTGGCCGAGCCGGACGCGCAGGTGTTCGCCCTGGTCGACCGGGCCTGGGCGCAGCAGACCGTGGCTCTGGACCCGGCGGCCGTGACGGTGGCCGTACGGGCGGGCCTGGAGCGGGTGCTGGACCTGCACACCTGGATGGAGCTGCGGAAGCCCGAGCTCCGGCTGGACTGACCACACCGGCGGGAGCCGGTCCGACACCGCCGGGGGCGGGACCGTCCGACGGACGGCCCCGCCCCTGCCATGTGACCGAGGATCAGTCGGTCGTGGTCGTGGTCGTGGCCGTGTCCCTGGGCGTGGGCGTGGGCGTGGGCGTGGGCGCGGGCGGGGTGCGGCCGAAGTGGCGGGCCGTGGGCACCGCGGCCGCCGCGGCAGGGACGAGGAAGCAGGCCGCGGCGCAGACGGCGAGGACCGGGGTGATCCCGAGGAGTACGATCGCGGGGGCGATCAGGGCCAGGCCGATCGGCGCCAGGCCGTAGGAGACCAGGAAGTCCAGCGACGAGACTCGGGCCAGCTTGTCCGGGGCGACCTCGCGCTGGGTGGCCGTGAACCAGGGGACGTTGAACAGCTCGATCCCGATGCCGGCCACGGCGTAGGCGGCGACCACGACGAGCGGGTGGACGGGCAGCATCAGGCTCAGCGGTGCCATACCGTACGCCGCCAGACCGGCGAAGGCCGCCCAGCCCTGGGAGCGCGGGCGCCAGCGGGCGATCACCAGCGCGCCGCCGAGTGCGCCCAGCGTGTACGCGGTCATGGCCGCGGCCAGCACCCACTCGGAGCCGTAACGGTCCCGGCTGATCAGGGGGAGCGCGACGCTCGTGGCGGAGTAGCCGAGGGCGATGACGGCGACCAGTGCGCCGAGACCGGCGAGGAACCAGGGGTGGCGGCGCGCCTCCCGTATGCCCTCCAGGAAGTCGGTGCGGAAGCCGGTGCGGTGGTCGGTGCGGTGGTCGACGCCTCGCGTCGCGGGGGTGGGCAGGTGCGTCGCGCTGCCCCTGCCCGGGACCAGCGCGGCGACCAGCCAGAGCACGCCGATGCCGAGCAGCAGCGTCCCGACGTCGAGGAACCCCGCGAGCAGTGCGGTCAGGGCGGGCCCGGCGAGCGTGGAGCTCCGTACCGCCATGGTCATGGCGGCGTTCGCCTGCTGACGGTGCTCGGAGGCGACGGTCTCTGCGGTGAGTGCCTGGAACGCGGGTCGGCAGGCGCCTTGTCCGGCCCCGGCGAGCGCGGCGGCGGCCGTCATCAGCACCAGTGAGCGGCCGAGCCCCGCGGTGAGGAGGGGCGCGGCGACCGCGGCCGCGAGGGCGGACCAGAGGACCACCGCACGCCGGGAGTGCCGGTCGGCCAGCACGCCGCCGACGGCGACCGCGGCGAGGAATCCGGCGGTGCGGGCGGCGAGCACCAGTCCGAGACCGGCCGCGCCGAGGTCGCGGTGGAGCACGGCGAGCCCGAGGACGAAGGGCAGGGCCCAGGTCGCGAGCCCGGAGGCGGTGGTGCCCGCCCAGAGACGCAGGAACGCGGGGTCGCGGAGGACCGAACGCGGGGGCGGGGCGGGGGAGGTGGGGGCGGTGGGTGTCGGCGTGGTGGCCATGTGCGGGGTGCTCCTTGGGCGCCGCGTGGGGTGCGGCGAAGCGCACCCCGAGGTGGTTAATGAAAATGATTGTCGTTACAGTACCCTTTCGAGCGCGGCACTCCTGCCCCGGTGCAGCGCCCTGCCCACCTGCCCCACCCGCCCCCTCGGACCGGAGAACCCATGCGCCACCCCACCCGTCTCGGCGTCGCCCTGACCCTCGCCCTCGCCACCGCGGGCTGCTCCACGGCAGCCGGCGGCGGTTCCGCCGCGGACGGCGAGTCCGCGGTCCGGACGGCCTCCGTCACCAGCTGCGGCCGTCAGCTGTCCTTCGCCGAACCGCCGCGACGCGCCGTCGCCCTGGACCAGACCTCGACCGAGACCCTGCTCGAACTCGGCCTCCAGGACCGGATGGCGGGCACCGCCAACCTCAAGACGAAGATCCCCGCACGGTACGAGGCCGCGTACGCCGAGGTCCCGGTCATCGCGCCCAAGATCGCCACCGCCGAACAACTGCGCGCCGCCACACCGGACTTCGTCGTCGGAGGCTCCGCCGACCTCTTCACCCCGGACCGGGCCGGCACCCGCGAGGAACTGGACGCCCTCAAGGTCCCCACCTTCGTCAGCGCCGTGGACTGCCCGCGCGGGAACCCGGCCGGAACGACCCCCTTCGAGCTGCTCTTCTCCGACTACGAGAACCTCGGCACGGTCTTCGGCGTACGGCAGCGCGCCGGTGAGCTGGCGGCCGAGCAGCGCGCGGCGGTCGCCACGGCGGGGGAGTACGCCTCCAAGATCCCCCGGGGCGCGGACCGGCCGACCGTCGTCTACCTCTACTCGGTCTTCAACGGCATGCCGTATGTGGCGGGCGGGACCGGTCTGCCCAGCGAGATGAGCCGGATCGTCGGCGCGAAGAACGCCTTCGACGACGTCGACGAGGACTGGCCCGAGGTCTCCTGGGAGGAAGTCGCCCGGCGGGAACCGGACTTCATCGTGATCGGTGACCTCTCCGAGCGCGGCCGGCCCGGCGACAGCGCCGCGGAGAAGCGCGCGACGATGACCGGACACCCCGTGATCTCGAAGCTGGCGGCGGTTCGCGAGAACAGGATCCTCACCGTGCCGGGCATCGAACTGGACCCGTCCGTACGCTCCGTCCACGCCCTCGGGCTGCTGGCCCAGGGCATGAAGGACCTCGGGTATGTCCGCTGAACGGGACGACATCCGGAGGGGGCCGGCCGCTCTGCCACGTCCGGCCGCTCTCCCGCGTCCGGCCGCCCTGCCGCGTCCGTCCGCTCCGCTCCTCGCCGCCCGTGCCCTCCCGCTGCTCCTCGCCGCGGGCGCCCTCGTCGGCTCGGTCGCGGCCGCCGTGCGCGTCGGCACGGCCGACATCGGCTGGACGGACCTCGCCCGGGTCCTCGGCGCCCGTCTCGGCCTGGACGTACGGCCTCTGCCCCCGCTGGTCGACTCACTCGTCTGGGACCTGCGCCTTCCGCGCGTCCTGATGGCCGCCCTCGTCGGCGCCTCGCTCGCCGTGTGCGGCGCGGTGCTCCAGGCCGTCACCCGGAACGCGCTCGCCGACCCCTACCTGCTCGGCGTCTCCTCGGGCGCGTCGGCGGGAGCCGTCACCGTCGTCGTCCTCGGAGTCGGCGCGAGCGCGGTCGGGGTCACCGGCGGCGCGCTCGCCGGTGCGCTGCTCTCCTTCGGTCTGCTCCTCCTGCTGCTGCGGCGTACCGGACTCGACTCCGTGCGCATCGTCCTGACCGGCGTGGTGGTCGGCCAGCTCTTCGCCGCGCTGACCTCGCTCGTCCTGATGGCCTCGGCGGACGCCGACACCACGCGGGCCGTCACCCACTGGCTGCTGGGCTCCATGGCGCCGGCCCGCTGGAACACGGTCGTGGTCTGCGCGATCGTCACCCCGCTGGGTCTCGCCGTCGCGTGGCTCTGCTCGCAGGCCCTCGACGGGCTCGCCTTCGGCACCGACACCGCCGCCTCGCTCGGCATCGGCGTACGGCACACGAGGACGCTGCTGCTCGTGGTCACGGCGGCGCTGACCGCGGTCGCGGTGGCCACCGTCGGCGCCATCGGCTTCGTCGGCCTGATCGTCCCGCACGGGGTGCGGTTCCTCGTCGGGCCGCTGCACCGGGTCCTCCTGCCCTACGCGGCGCTCGCCGGCGCGGTGTTCCTGGTGTGGACGGACACGCTCGCGCGGATCGCCTTCGCGCCCCGCGAGGTTCCCGTCGGCGTGATCACCGCGCTGCTCGGCGTACCGCTCTTCCTCCTGGTCCTGCGCAAGCGGGGTGAGCTGTGAGGATCACCGCCGAACGACTGAGCTGGTCGGTGGCCGGGAACACGGTCGTCCACGACGTCGACGCGGACATCGCCCCCGGCGAGACGGTCGGACTCCTCGGCCCCAACGGCTCGGGCAAGTCCTCGCTGCTGCGCTGCCTGGCGGGCCTGCGGGCCCCCGACACCGGCACGGTGCGCTACGACGGCGAGTCCGTACGGGAGTGGAGCGCGCGCCGGATCGCCCGCCACGTCGCCTTCGTCGCCCAGGACCCGGGTGCCGACAGCGATCTGCGGGTCGCCGACGTCGTGGGCCTGGGGCGCACCCCGTTCCGGGACCGCTGGCGCGGGCCGGACGCCACCGACCGGGCGGTGAACGCCGCCGCGCTGAGGCACGTCGGACTCACCGCACTCGCCGGCCGCCCCTGGAAGGCGCTGTCGGGCGGCGAACGGCAGCGTGCCCACATCGCCCGCGCGCTGGCCCAACAGCCCCGCGCGCTCCTGCTCGACGAGCCCACCAACCACCTCGACGTCCGACACCAGCTGGAGCTGATGCGGCTGCTGACCGGCACCGACCGGACGGTTCTGGTCGCGCTGCACGACCTGTCGCTCGCCGCCCGGTACTGCGACCGGCTGCTGCTCCTGCACCACGGCCGCCTCGTCGCCTCCGGCGCCCCCGCCGCCGTCCTCACCTCCGAGCGGCTCGCCGAGGTCTTCGAGGTGGACGCCGTGCTCACCACCGACGCGCTGGGACACCCGGCCGTCACCTACCGCGGACCGCTCCCCGTCGGGGCAGCGGCCGCCGAACCCGCCCTGTGAAAAGGAATCCCATGCCCCTGACCACCCCGCTCCGCTCCGTCGACGCGCTCATCGAGGCGGTCCTGGCCGGCCGGCACGGCCCGGTCCCCTCCGAACTCGTCGCGACCAGCGTGTTCTGGCTCCACCACGGCACCCGTCTGGCCGGAGGTGACACGACGTACCTCAACCAGTACGTCCTGGTCCGCCTCGGCGGCTCCTTCGGCGGGTGCGCCTTCGAGGCCGGGGAGATCGTTCCGTCGATCTGCCGCGACTTCTCCGGAGCCCCGCTCGACGTCCTGCTGCGCGAGGCCCCCCGCCCGCTGCGGATCGCGGCCCTCGACGCGTACCTCTCGGAGACCCGCCCGCACCGCGTGGCCGGGGAGGCGGGCGACGCCGAGGCGGTGACCCTGCCCGCCGGTACCCCGGAGGTCCGCGCGCGGGCCCGGGACGCGGCCGTCGCCGGCCTGCTCGACATCGAGCGGGGCGCGAGGATCGGCCTCATCGGCGTCGTCAACCCGCTGGTCGCGGCGATCCGCGAGCGCGGCGGTGAACCGCTGCCCTGCGACTTCAACCTCAGGGCCACCCAGTGGGGCGACCCCGTCACGGCCGACATGCACGAGGTGCTGGAGCGCGCCGATGCCGTCGTCGCCACCGGGATGACCCTGAGCAACGGCTCCTTCGACACCGTCCTGGAACGGTGCCGGGCCCGCGGCATCGCGCTGATCGTCTACGCGCAGACCGGCAGCGCCGTCGCCCGTGCCTTCCTCGGCTCCGGCGTGACCGCGCTGTCCGCGGAACCCTTCCCCTTCTCCCAGTTCAGCGCCGAGGAGACGACCCTGTACCGCTACCGGGCGGTGGGCGGCGCGTGACCCCCACCGCGCGCCGCGACGTGCGCCGTACCGGCACCGGGTACGCGCCCTGCCACCACGGCGAGATCCTCCAGGGGGTGTTCCTCGACGACGAGGGGCGCCGGTGCGCCGGTCTGGTCACCCTGCCCCTGCCCGGTCCCGGCAGCCGCGCCACGTTCGTCCTGCGCCCCGGCACCGCGCCCGACGCGCTCACCGTCGTACCAGCCGACCGTACGAAGGCCGCGCGGGCCGCGGCCCTCGCGGTCGCGGAGTGCGCGGAACGGGCCGGACTGCCGCCCAGCGGCGGCGAGTTGAGACTCACCGGCGACATCCCGGTGGGTCTCGGCATGGGCAGCTCCACCAGCGACGTGATCGCCACCGTGCGCGCGGTCGCCGACGCGTACGGGCTGCCCCTCGTCGCCGAGACGGTCGCCCGGCTCGCGGTGCGCGCCGAACTCGCCTGCGATCCGCTGATGTGGGACGGCCGCGCGGTGCTCTTCGCCCAACGGGAGGGCCGGATCCTCGAAGACCTCGGCCCGGCCCTCCCGCCCCTGGTCGTCGTGGGCTGCGCCCTCGGCGAGGGCGCACCCGTCGACACCCTCGCCCTGCCCGTACGGGACGCGACCGACGCCGACGTCCGGGAGTACGAGCGGCTGCGCGCGCTGCTGCGCCGGGCGGTGGCCACCGGTGACGCCCGGCTCCTCGGGGAGGTCGCCACCGCCAGCGCACGCCGGGGTCAACGCCTTCTCGGCCACCCGGAGTTCGAGGCGCTGACCGCCGTCGCCCGGCGCATCGGGGCGGCGGGCGTCCAGGTTGCGCACAGCGGCGCGTTGGAGGGCGTCCTCTTCGACCCCGCCGCCCCGGGCCTGCGGCACCGGGTGCGCCGCTGCCTGCGCGCCCTGGACGCCCACGGCATCCCCGCCACCCGGACCTTCACGACCGCCCCGACCCGCAAGGAGATCCCGCATGGACCAGCACATCGCGGAGGCCGTCGGCCGACCGGACCTGATACGCCTCGACGACCGTCTCGTCTGCCTGCGCTTTGAGACGATGAAGGTGGTCTCCGCCCTCGCCGCCGTACGTCATCTGCTCGACACCGGAGCCGTCAGGCGCGGGGACACGCTCCTCGACAGCTCCAGCGGCATCTACGCGTACGCCCTCGCCCTGGCCTGTCACCGGCACGGCATGCGCTGCCACATCGTCGGCTCGACGACGGTCGACCACGGTCTGCGGACCCAACTGGCCGTTCTCGGCGCGACGCTGGAGCAGATGGAACCGTGCAGCGACCTCAAGCTCGATCAGAAGCGGCGGGTGGAGCGGATCCACGAGATCCTCGCCGCGCACCCCGAGTACCACTGGATGCGGCAGTACCACGACTCCATCCACTATCTGGGCTACCGCGCGATCGCCGACCGCGTCCGCGAGGCGACCGGCGCGGACGGGCTGACCGTCGTCGGCGGGGTCGGCTCGGGCGCCTCCACCGGCGCCCTCGCCCGCTACCTGCGGGAGGACCCGGACGGGCGGGCGCCGTCCGACGTCGAACTCGTCGGGGTCCAGCCGTACGGCAGCGTCACCTTCGGCGCGGAGCACGTCGCCGACCCGGAGATCATCATCGCCGGGATCGGCAGCTCCATCCCCTTCGGCAACGTCGCGCACGAGCTGTACGACACCCTGCACTGGATCTCCTTCGACGCGGCCCTGGCCGGCAGCGTCGACCTCCTGCGCCGCCACGCGGTCTTCGCGGGCCTCTCGACCGGAGCCGCCTACCTCGCCGCCCGCCACGAACGCGAACGTGCCCCCGGGCGAACGGTCCTCTTCGTCGCCGCCGACACCGGCCACCGCTACGTCGACACGGTCTTCGCCCGCCACACCGAGGCCACCCCGCTCGCCTCCCTCACGCCCCAAGACGTGCCGGACCAGAGCGAGCTGGCCCTCCCCTGGTCCCGCATGCACTGGAACCGGACCCCGGCGGCGGCCATGGGCGCGTAGATCCCGGCGCCAGGTGCCTCTCTTCTGACGCGTGGATACCAACCGGCGCGGGCAAGACCCGCAGGTAGCCGACCCCGAGGAGTTCAGGGAGCCGACGTGACCGGCCCAGCCG
>NZ_JBHUYJ010000155.1:0-11652 GCF_042668715.1 Streptomyces sp. NPDC057271 | reverse complement strand
AACGGAGTTCTCCGGGCGGGCAGTCGGCGATGAAACAGGAAGTCTCACGGCGCGAGCCGTAGGAATCCCCTCCCTTCAGGGAGGGGAGCGTCAAGATGAGAGATGTCTCCTTCAGCCGCTTCAGCCGCGCAGGGCGGCGATCGAGTCCGCGAGGGCGCGGGGCACGTCCGGCACGGACTGGTGGACCCCGTCCCGTACGACATGGCGACCACCCACGACCGTATGCCGCACATCCGAGGCCGACGCTGCGAATACCGCCGTCTCGGCTGCCAGACGCGGCACCGGTCCCGCTGTCCTGACCGAGTCCAGGGCGATCGTGGTGAAGTCGGCGAGCGCGCCGGGCTCCAGGGTGCCCGCCTGACCCCAGCCGAGGGCCGCGTGGCCGTCGGCGGTCGCGGCCCGCAGCAGTGCGACGGCCGTCCAGTGGCCGCGCGTACGGGAGCGGAGGCGTTCGTTCAGCTCCATCGCCCGGGCCTCCTCCAGGAGGTCGATGACGGCGTGGCTGTCGCTGCCGAGCGAGAGCGGGGAGCCCGCGCGCTGGAGCGCCACGGCCGGGCCGATGCCGTCCGCGAGGTCTCGTTCGGTCGTCGGGCACATGCAGGTGCCCGTCGTCGAGGAGCCGATGAGCGCGATGTCCGCGTCCGTGAGGTGGGTGTTGTGGACGCCGGTCGTCAGCGGGCCGAGGACACCGTGGTCGGCGAGGAGCTGGGTCGGGGTGCGGCCGTGGGCCGCGAGGCAGGCGTCGTTCTCTGCCGTCTGCTCGGAGAGATGGACGTGCAGCGGTACGCCTCGCTCGCGCGCCCAGCTCGCCACCGTCGACAGCTGGTCGGCCGGGACGGCGCGTACGGAGTGGATCGCCGCTCCGATGCGTACGCCGTCGCGCTCCTTCAGCTGGGAGACGCGCTCCGCCCACGCGTCGGCCGTGCCGTCGGAGAAGCGCAGCTGGTGGCGGTCGGGGGCGGCGCCGAAGCCGGAGGAGAGGTACGCCGTGTCGAGGAGCGTGATCCGGATGCCCGCGTCGGCCGCCGCCTGGACGAGGGCCTCGCCCATCGCGTTGGGTTCGGCGTACGGGGTGCCGCCGGGGGCGTGGTGGAGGTAGTGGAACTCGCCGACGGCCGTGATCCCGGCGAGCGCCATCTCGGCGTACACCGCCCGCGCGAGCGCGTGGTACGACTCCGGGGTCAGCCGGGAGGCGACCTGGTACATGATCTCGCGCCAGGTCCAGAAGGTGCCGGAGCCGACCTGGACGGTGGAGCGCAGGGCGCGGTGGAAGGCGTGCGAGTGGGCGTTGGCCAGGCCGGGGATCGTCAGTCCGCGCAGGACGACGGCGCCGGGCGGCGGGGCGATGCCCCCCGACCGCGCGGTGGCCCGCACGGTCGTCTCCGCCCCGGCCCCGGCTCCCGCGCCGGCCCCGGCTCCCGCATCGGCTCCCGCGTCGGCTGCCGTCCGGACCGCGGTGATCCGGCCGTCCGCGACCTCCAGCACCACGCCGGGCTCGACGTTCGTGTCGAGCCAGGCGTGTTCCAGCCAGTACGTCGTCACCTGCACGCCAGTCCTTCCAGTACGTCGGCGAGTGCGAGCACTCCGGCCACGCAGTCGTCCTCGGCCGCGAACTCGGCCGGGGAGTGCGAGACGCCCGTGGGGTTCCGTACGAACAGCATGGCGGTCGGGATCGACTCGGACAGAATGCCCGCGTCGTGCCCGGCGCCCGTGCCGAGGATCGGGGTCTTCTCGCCCAGGACCGAGGCGATCTCGTCCCGGAGGGCGTGGGCGAACTCCACGACGGGCGTGAAGGACTCCCGTACGACCGTGAGGTCGATGCCGTGGCGGGCCGCGTGGTCACGGGAGGCCGTCTCGATGCCGGCGATGACGGTGTCCAGGGCGTCCTGGTCGGCGGCGCGGGCGTCGAGCCAGCCGCGGACCAGGGAGGGGATGGCGTTGACGCCGTTCGGCTCGACGGCGATCTTGCCGAAAGTGGCGACGGCGCCCGCGAGTTCGGCCTCGCGCCGGGCGGAGAGGACGGTCTCGGCGTAGGTGAGCATCGGGTCGCGTCGGTCGACGAGGCGGGTGGTGCCGGCGTGGTTGGCCTCACCCGCGAAGTCGTACCGCCAGCGGCCGTGCGGCCAGATCGCGGACGCGATGCCGACGGCGTCGCCGGACAGGTCCAGGGCGCGGCCCTGTTCGACGTGGAGTTCGACGAAGGCGCCGATCCGGGCGAGGCGCTCGGGGTCGGGTCCGATGGCGTCCGGGTCGTGACCGGCGGCCTCCATGGCCTGCGGGAGGGTGATCCCGTCGGCGTCGCGGAGCTCGTACGCCTGCTCCTTCGTCAGCCGACCCGCGGTGAGGCGGGAGCCGACGCAGGCGAGGCCGAAGCGGGCGCCTTCCTCGTCGCCGAAGTTGGTGATGGCGAAGGGGCGCTTGAACTGGACCCCGCGGGAGCGGAGTTCGTCGAGCGCGGCGAAGGCGGAGACGACGCCGAGGGGGCCGTCGAAGGCGCCGCCGTCGGGCACGGAGTCCAGGTGCGAGCCGGTGACGACCGCGTCACCGGCCGCGGGGTCGCCGAGCCAGGCCCACTGGTTGCCGTTCCGGTCGACCTCGTAGTTCAGGCGGCGGGCCTCGGCCTGCATCCGGAACCAGAGCCGGCAGTCGGCGTCGGCGCCGGTCCAGGCGTAGCGGCGGTAGCCGCCCGAGGCGTCGCTGCGGCCGATGGGCCGCAGCGAACGCCACATGGCATGGAACGTCTCGCTCACGCGGAGCCGCCCTCGGAGCCCTCGGAGCCCTCGAAGCCCTCGGAGCCCTCGGAGCCCTCGCGCATCGGGACGCGTACGGACTTCTCGTCGGCGACGTTCTCGGCGATGTCGTAGCCCGCGTCGACATGGCGGATGACGCCCATGCCGGGGTCGTTGGTCAGGACGCGGCGGATCTTCTCGCCGGCCAGCGGGGTGCCGTCGGCGACCGTGACCTGGCCCGCGTGGATGGAGCGGCCCATGCCGACGCCGCCGCCGTGGTGGATCGAGACCCAGGAGGCGCCGGAGGCGACGTTGACCATGGCGTTGAGCAGCGGCCAGTCGGCGATCGCGTCGGAGCCGTCGAGCATGGCCTCGGTCTCGCGGTACGGGGAGGCGACCGAGCCGCAGTCGAGGTGGTCGCGGCCGATGGCCAGCGGGGCCGCGAGCTCGCCGGAGGCCACCATGTCGTTGAAGCGCTCGCCCGCGCGGTCCCGTTCGCCGTAGCCGAGCCAGCAGATGCGCGCCGGGAGGCCCTGGAAGTGGACCCGCTCGCCGGCCATCTTGATCCAGCGGTGGAGGGACTCGTTCTCCGGGAAGAGTTCGAGCATCGCCTTGTCGGTCTTCGCGATGTCCGAGGCCTCGCCCGAGAGGGCGGCCCAGCGGAACGGGCCCTTGCCCTCGCAGAACAGCGGGCGGATGTAGGCCGGAACGAATCCGGGGAAGGCGAACGCGCGGTCGTAGCCCGCGAGCTGGGCCTCGCCGCGGATGGAGTTCCCGTAGTCGAAGACCTCGGCGCCGGCGTCCATGAAACCGACCATGGCCTCGACGTGCTTGGCCATGGACTCCCGGGCGCGGGTGGTGAAGCCCGCCGGGTCCTTGGCCGCGGCGCTCGCCATGTCGTCGAATTCGACGCCGATGGGCAGGTAGGAGAGCGGGTCGTGGGCCGAGGTCTGGTCGGTCACGATGTCGATGGGGGCGCCCTCGGCCAGCATCTGCGGCAGCAGTTCGGCCGCGTTGCCGAGGAGGCCGATGGAGAGCGGGCGACGGGCGTCGCGCGCCTCGGTCGCCAGTGCCAGCGCGTGGGCGAGGCTGTCGGCCTTCACATCGAGGTAGCGGTGCTCGATGCGGCGCTCGATCGCGCGCGGGTCGACGTCGATACAGATCGCGACGCCGTCGTTCATCGTCACGGCGAGCGGCTGGGCGCCACCCATGCCGCCGAGGCCGGCGGTGAGGGTGATGGTGCCCGCGAGCGTGCCGCCGAACTTCTTGGCGGCGACGGCGGCGAACGTCTCGTAGGTGCCCTGGAGGATGCCCTGGGTGCCGATGTAGATCCACGAACCGGCCGTCATCTGGCCGTACATGGTCAGACCGAGCTGCTCAAGGCGCCGGAACTCCTCCCAGTTGGCCCAGTCGCCGACCAGGTTGGAGTTGGCGATGAGCACGCGCGGGGCCCACTCGTGCGTCTGCATGACGCCCACCGGGCGGCCGGACTGGACGAGCATCGTCTCGTCCTGCTTCAGGGTCCGCAGCGTACGCACCATGGCGTCGAAGGAGCGCCAGTCGCGCGCGGCCTTCCCGGTCCCGCCGTAGACGACGAGCTTGTCGGGGTGCTCGGCGACCTCGGGGTCGAGATTGTTCTGCAGCATCCGGAGGGCGGCCTCCTGCTGCCATCCCAGGGTGCTCAGTTCCGTACCGCGCGGGGCCCGTACGGGGCGGGGTCCTGACATGGGTGCCTCCTCCGATGTGACGTAACTATTCACATCCTGACCTGATGAATAGTTGTAGTCAACAGCTGCGGCGCCACCCGTCCCGGTGGTCCCATGGATCCATGGCATCCCACCGTCGCGACCAGGCCGTCCGGGCCGCCGTCGAGCAGGGCCTCCTCACCCCCTCCGGGCAGGTCGTCGCGCTTCTCGACACCGCCGGCATCCGCGCGTCGGCCGCCGCTCTCGTCTCCGCCTTCGCCGCGGTCACCGACGCCCCCGTCCTGCACGCCTTCGCCGTGAAGGCCTGCCCGCTCGTACCCGTCCTGCGCCTGCTGGAGGCGTGCGGGCTCGGCGCCGAGGTCGCGAGCCCCGGGGAGCTGGCCCTCGCCCGCGCGGCCGGCGTGGCCCCGTCCCGTACGGTGCTCGACTCGCCCGCCAAGACGCCCGCCGAGCTGCGCCAGGCCCTCGCTCTCGGGATCGCCGTCAACGCCGACAACCTCCAGGAGCTGGCCAGGCTCGACGCGCTGATCGCCTCGGCGCCGACTGCCTCACCCCTCGGGATCCGGGTGAACCCGCAGGTCGGAGCCGGTTCGATCGGCGCGCTCTCGACCGCGACCGCCACCTCCAAGTTCGGGGTGGCCCTTCGGGACGAGGGAGCGCGGGAGGCCGTCGTCCACGCGTACCTGGACCGGCCCTGGCTGACCCGGCTGCACACCCACTCCGGCTCGCAGGGCGTCCCCTTCTCCCTGATGGCCGAGGGCGTCGCCGCCGTGTACGAGCTGGCCGAGGAGATCAACACCAAGGCCGGGCGGCAGCAGATCGACACCGTCGACATCGGCGGCGGGCTGCCGGTGAACTTCGCCTCCGACGAGGAGACGCCGACCTACGCCGCGTACGCGGCCCTGCTCGCCGAGACGGCGCCCGGTCTCCTGGACGGGCGCTACGGGCTCGTCACCGAGTTCGGCCGCTCGCTGCTCGCCAAGCACGGCACGATCCTCGCCCGCGTCGAATACACCAAGAGCTCCGGCGGACGCCCCATCGCCGTCACCCACGCCGGGGTCCAGGTCGCCACCCGTACGGTCTACGACCCGGCCTCCTGGCCGCTGCGCGTCCTCGCGTACGGCTCCGAGGGCCGGCCGCACGACGGGCCGGAGACCGTCCAGGACGTGGCCGGCCCCGCCTGCTTCGCGGGGGACCTGATCGCCACCGCGCACCCGCTGCCGCTGCTGCGCCCGGACGACATCGTGGCGGTGCCGGACACCGGCGCGTACTACTTCGCCCACCACTACGCGTACAACAGCCTGCCCCGGCCGGCCGTCCACGGCTTCACCGTCCAGGACGGCGACGGCCGCGTCTCGTTCTCGACCGTGCGGACCGCGCAGAGCATGGACGAGATCGTCGCCGAGGCGGGCGGCGACCGGGCGGACGCACTCCTGGTCTGACACACCCACTCCCGGGCTGACAACGCGGGCGATCGTCGGACCCTGGTGCTTCCATGGAGCCATGGCCATGAAGAGCATCGTCGTCGAACGCCGGATCCAGGCGCCCCCCGGACCGGTCTGGGAGGCGATGACGGACCTGCGGGACATGGAGCGCGTCCTCAGCGGCGTGGACAAGGTCGAGGTGCTCACCGAGGGCGCCTTCGGTGTCGGCACGCGCTGGCGCGAGACCCGGACCATGTTCGGCAAGCAGGCCACGGAGGAGATGACCGTGACCGAGGCCGAGGCGCCGGACCGCTATGTGACGGTGGCCGACTCGCACGGCATGCACTACGTCTCCGAGATCGCGCTGCGCCCCGACGGGGACAGGGCGACCGTGGTGCGGATGACGTTCTCGGGAGGCCCGGCCGAGGGGAACCGCCTGGGGTTCGTCGCCAGGCTGCTGAGCGGCCTGGGCGCCAAGGCGGCGAGCCGGGCGCTGGCGAAGGACCTGGACGACGTGGCGGCCTCGGTGGAGCGCCGCCGCTGACCCTTGCCCGTACGTATGTTCGCTCGTACGGGTGACAGTGCGGCGGGCATCAGGTGACGAGCCCCCGGGCAGGCGTCCTCCCGACGACGACGAGAGGCCGCCCATGACCACAGCATCACGATCCGACGAGCCCGCCGCCGAGCGGTCGGGTCCGGCCGGAGAGCCGGCGCTGAAACGCGCCATCGGGCCCAGGCTGCTGATCCTCTTCGTCATCGGCGACATCCTGGGCACCGGGATCTACGCGACGACCGGCAAGGTCGCGGGCAAGGTCGGCGGTGCGCTCTGGCTGCCCTTCGTGATCGGCTTCGTCGTCGCGCTGCTGACCGCCGCCTCGTACGTGGAGCTGGTCGGCAAGTACCCGAAGGCGGCGGGCGCCGCGCTCTACACGCAGAAGGCGTTCAAGGTCCCCTTCCTCACCTTCATCGTGGCGTTCATGGTGATGTGCTCGGGGCTCTCCTCCGCGAGCGCGGCGGCCCGCGCCTTCAGCGGCGACTACTTCCAGGAGTTCACGGACGCGATCCCCGCCACGCTCATCGCGATCGTCTTCGTCCTCGCCCTCGCCTGTCTCGCGCTGCGCGGGGTGTCCGAGTCCGTGAAGACGAACGTCGTGCTCACGCTCGTGGAGGTCACCGGACTGCTGATCATTCTCGCGATCGGCGCCTGGGCCGTCCTGAGCGGCGAGGGGGAGCCGTCGCGGCTCGGCGAGTTCGAGGCGTCGGGCAGCGGATACGCCCTGGTCACGAGCGTGCTGGGGGCCACCGCGCTCGGCTTCTTCGCCTTCGTCGGCTTCGAGGACTCCGTCAACATGGCGGAGGAGACACAGGATCCGGTCCGCACCTTCCCCCGGGCCGTCTTCATCGGCGTCGCCGTCACCGGAACCGTCTACGTCCTGGTCGCCCTGGTCTCCTCGCTCCTCGTCGACCACAGGGTCCTGGAGGGTTCCAGCGGGCCGCTCCTGGAGGTCGTGAAGGCCGGCGGGGTCGACTTCCCGCCGAAACTCTTCGCGCTGATCGCCCTCTTCGCGGTCACGAACTCCGCGCTCATCAACATCATGATGGCCTCCCGGCTCTGCTACGGCCTCGCCAACGAACGGGTCCTGCCGCGCGTGATGGGCAAGGTCCTGAAGCACCGCCGCACCCCTCTCACCGGCATCGTCTTCGCGACCGCCCTGACCATCGGCCTGGTCTCCACGGGCGAGATCGAGGGCCTCGGCGACACCACGGCGTTCCTCCTGCTGTGCGTCTTCGCCGTGGTCAACATCGCCGTCCTGGTACTGCGCGGGGACCGGGTGGACCACGAGCACTTCCGTACACCGACGGCGCTCCCGGTCATCGGCGCCGTCACCGCCCTGATCCTGGCGAGCCCCCTCGCCGACCGGTCGGCGGACGTGTACGTCCGGGCCGGTGTCCTGCTCGCCATCGGGATCGGGCTGTGGGTGGTGAACAAGGCCGTCCTGCGCGCGCACGGCGAGGACTGAGGCGCACGGGGAGGGTGGAGGCGCACGGCAAGGACCGAGACGCACGGGGAGGACCGAGACGCACGGGGCCCCTCGGGAGGGCGCCGCGGTCCCAGGGGCGAATTCAAGCAAGTGAGCGGCATGTTCCGATGGAAAATGCCAGAACTCCTCCCCCCGACCGAAACGTTGAGTAGCGTCACGGTTACTGCCGTACGTCCGCACGCCGCATCGGGAGGGGAATCCGCGTGCCCGGAATCGACGAGTGCCTGCTGGAGGCCATGAGCCTGCCGGGCGCACGCGGAGCCTGGCTGGTCGACTGGACCAGCGGGCTCGCCCTCGGCGCGGCGGGCGAGTCGCCGGTCGGCGACCACGAGACGACGGCGGCGGAGGCGGCCGAACTGGCCCGCGCGGCGGCGGAGTACGACTCCTTCGCCGGCATCGCCGCACCGACCACGGCCGTCGTCCTGGCGGCGCGCGCGAACGCGTCCCCCGTCCCGGGCACCGGCGCGACCGGTGTTCCGGCAGCGGCCGGCACCGCGGCGTCCGCCCCAGCCACAAGACAGCGTACCGAAACCGTCTCCGCCGATGGGGGGTTGACCAAAGGTCCGCCCGTGGAGGATCTGATCGTCAGTACCCGCAGCGGCTATCACGTCCTGCGTTTCGTCGACACCGCCTTCGACAGCAGCGTCTTCCTCCACCTGTGGCTGGACCGGGACACCGGCAACCTCGCGCTCGCCCGCCTGAGACTCCGCGACCTCGCCGAGAGGCTGGTGCTCGGATGACCGTCTCCCCCATGCTCGTCCGGCTGGCCGCCGAGCGGGCGACCGGCGCCCTGCTGCGCGACCACGGCACGCTCTACCTCGTCGACGGCCGCGTCGTGCACGCCGAGAGCCCCGCCGCGCCCGGACTCGACGTCCTGCTGACCGCCGGCGGACGACTCCCCCGCGAGCGCTGGGACGAGGCCGTCCACCGGGCCGGGGCGCGCCGCGAGGTCGGCAGGTTCCTGGTGGAGAGCGGCCGGCTGCACGACGGCGAGCTGGAGATCTGTCACCTCGGCGCGGTCTTCGACGCGGCGTTCTTCGCCCTGGCTCCCGCCACCGGCCCGACCCGGTTCCGCTACGGCGTGTCCCACTGGTTCGGTCCGGTGCGCCCGGTCTCGACCGAGGCCGTCGAGCGCGAGACGGTGCGCCGCCGTGAACTGCTGGACAGTGTCTGGCCGTACGGAACGGTGGACACGACCCCGGTCGTCGCCCGCGCCCCCGCACCGGGGCAGACGGTGAGCCTGCGCCAGCGGGCACTGCTCGCGGCGGCCGACGGGACGCGTACGCCCGCCGACATCGCCCGCCTGCTGGGCCGCCCGGCCTTCCACACACTTCTCGACGTCCGCCGGCTCGCCGCCGCCGGCCTCGTGGAGACCCCGCCCGACCCCGTGGCGGCCGCACCGCCCGCCATACCCGCATGGGTCGGCGAGGTCGCGGCCGATCCGGACATCGCCCTGCTGCGCCGGCTCCGCGACGCCCTGGAGGCAAGTCTGTGATGAGGCGTGCCCTGCGCCTGCGCGCCGAGAGGAGACAACTGATGTCGGCAGAAGCCGAGGTACTCGGCGAACTGAGACGGCTGCGGGCCCGACTGCCCCAGCTGACCGGGGCGCTCGCGGCGAGCGCCGACGGCCTGGTGCTCGCCCATGACACGGCCGCCACGGAGGCGGAGGGAGTGGCCGCGCTGACCGCGGCGGCCCTCGGCGTGACCCAGCGGCTGTGCGAGTCCACCGGACAGGGCGGCTTCCGTGAGCTGCTCGTCCGGGGCGAGAACGGCTACGTCGCCACGTACGCGGCCGGCGGCTCCGCCGTGCTCACGCTGCTCGCCGAGCCCCGGATCAACGTGGGCCGGCTCCATCTGGAGGCCCGGCGGTCCAGTGCCCGGATAGGCGAGCTGGTCGACGGGGCGCTGGAGCGCAAGGACCTGAACCGGCACCAGACGTAGCCGCGACGCGGGACCGGACCTGAAGACCCATCGAAGAACCGAAACCGAACGAGAACCGAAACCGGAAAAGGAAGTGCGACACCCATGGCGAACACCGAGACCGTCCTCAAGGAAGCCGCGTCCATCGAAGGCTCCATCGGAGCCGCTCTGGTCGACTACACCAGCGGAATGGCGCTCGGCACCATCGGCGGCGGCAAGGACCTCGACCTGACCGTGGCGGCGGCCGGCAACACGGACGTGGTCCGCGCCAAGGTCAGGACGATGGAGATGCTCGGGCTCCAGGACGAGATCGAGGACATCCTGATCACGCTCGGCACGCAGTACCACCTGATCCGGCTGCTGAAGGGGCGGGGGAAGAACGGACTGTTCCTGTACCTGGCGCTGTTCAAGGACCGCGCGAACCTGGCGATGGCGCGCCACCAGCTGAAGAAGCTGGAGAACGACCTGGAGATCTGACCCGGCTACTCCACGAACAGGCCGCGCGCAGCCGCCTTGGTGTCGAACTCCTCCAGGCGCGCCTGGGCGTCGGGCAGTTCGTCCGCCATGGCCTCCAGGAGCACGCGGCCGAGCAGCATCGGGGCGCAGGCCGTGTCGAAGGCGAGCCCGGTGCCGACGGCGGCCGGGATCAGCAGGTCGCTGTGGGCGGCGACGGGCGCGAACGCCGACTCGGCGACCGTCACCACGGTCAGTCCGGCGCCCTGGGCGTATTCCAGGGCCTCGACGACCTCGCGGGGGTGGCGGGGCAGCGCGAAGCAGAGCAGGGCCGTGGCCCCGGCCCGTACCGCGGCGTCGACGCGGTCGGTGAGCATCGAGCCGCCTTCGTCGAGAAGGCGGACGTCGGGGTGGACCTTGGCGGCGAAGTACGCGAAGCCGCGCGCCTGCGAGGAGGCGGCCCGCAGCCCGAGGACGGGCAGCGGCCGCGAGGCGGCGAGCAGCCGGCCGGCGCGGACGACGGGCGCGGGATCGGCGAGGAGCTCGGCGAGGTGGCGCAGGTTCTCGATCTCGGCGAGGACGGCCTGCTGGTACTCGTTGTGCTCGCCGGCCTCCGGCGAAGCCTCCCCCGCGGGCGCGACCTCGCGCAGATGGCGACGGAGCGCCGGGTAGCCGTCGAAGCCCAGGGCGACGGCGAACCGGGTCACGGAGGGCTGACTGACGCCCGCGAGGTCGGCCAGCTCGACGCTGGACAGGAACGCCACGTCTCCGGCGCGGCGCACCATGCAGTGCGCGATCCGCCGCTGTGTCGGTGTCAGCCGGTGCCCCTCGAAGAGTGTCTGCAGCCGCCCGGCCGGGCTGTCGCTCACGCCGTCCCCCTTCCGCCTATTCAGTCACCCAGAACTCTGCATGAAGATATGCAGTCAGGCAACCGGTGGTGCTCAGAACCCGGTGATCCCGAAGAGGAGGACGAGGAGTCCGATGAGGATCCACATGCCGCCCGCCGCGCGCAGCGGGGTCGGGTTCTTCTTCCGGAGCACGGTGACGACTCCGGCGCCGAGGCAGCCGGCCCCGAAGAGCAGGAAGAAGACCCCCGTCACGGCCCCCATCAGGAGAAGACCAGGAAGACGAGGCCGAAGAGGGTGGCGAGGCCGCCCAGCACGACCGAGGCGATGCCCACGACGCGCAGCACGAAGGTGAATTTCGGGTCACCCGGCATCAGGTTGACCGGGGAGGCCGTCATACGGTCGGCGAAGCCGCGGTGGTTCTTCACGATCGCCAGCCCGAACAGCAGCCAGCCGATACCGAAGAGCAGAGGGAATACTCGCACAGTCGTTCCTTTCGTCGTTCCTATTCTCGCGGAGGGGGTGGCCGGCCC
>NZ_JBHUYJ010000154.1:0-12301 GCF_042668715.1 Streptomyces sp. NPDC057271 | reverse complement strand
GGACGAAGTCGCGCTGGGCGCCTAGGCCGCTGAGCTTGAGCCCGCCTTTGCCGGCCTGCATGGCGCGGCGCATTGCCTCGGCGAGGCGGCCGAGCGGGGACCCGGCGGGCGTGCCGGGGCCGACCGGGGAGAAGACCCGCAGGACGACGGCGTCGAGTCCCGACCCGAGGACCAGCTCGGTCGCGGCGAGCTTGGAGACGCCGTACGGGCCGCCGGGGCGGGGCACGGCGTCCTCGGCGGTGGAGGAGCCGGGCTGGGAGGGGCCGTACTCCGAGGCGCAGCCGACCTGGACGAGCCGTGCTCCGCAGCCGCTGCGGCGCAGGGCCTCGCAGACGGTGGCGACGGCGACGGTGTTGTGCCGGGTCAGGTCGCGGGCTCCGCCTCGGGTGGCGCCGGCGCAGTTGACGACGACTCCGGGGTGGACGGCGTCCAGGAAGCGGGTCAGGGCGCCGGGGCTGCCCCCGGCGAGGTCGAACCGTACGTCGGCGTCGTCGCCCCGGCCGAGGGCGGTGAGATGCACGGCCGGGTCGGCGAGCAGCCGGTCGGCGACGAATCGTCCGAGGAATCCGTTGGCTCCGAGCAGCAACACCCTCATCGTGCGGCCCCTTCGTGCCGACCGGCCGTTGCTGGAAGTTGGGAGGTCATGTCTCTTTCGTCTCCTTGGGATGGGTCCTGCGCGGTGGGTGCGCCCGCGGCGTCGGCTCCGCGGGTGCGCCTGGGTTCAGGGGGTGGGGTGCCGCTCGGGCGGCGGGGGGGAGGTGGCGCGCCGGTATGACGGCCCTAGGGGGTGGCGTGGGCCGAGGCCCGGGAGAGGGTGGCGGTGGCGTGGGCGAGGAGGCCGAGCGCCGCGCCCCCGCAGACGAGGGCGGGCACGGCTCCGGGGCCCCAGGCGTCGACGACGGCGCGGACGGGGGCGGCCAGGAGGTCGCAGCCGGGGACCCGGCCGGCGAGGACGCTCGCGAGGGCGAGCGCCTCGGCGGCGCAGGCAGCGGCGAGGCCGCTCGCCGCGGTCTCGGGGAAGCCGTGGACGGCGAGGAGCCGGGCGAGCAGGAGCAGGGCGCCGAGGGCGAGGGCGCCGGGGGCGAAGCCGGTCAGGGTCAGCAGGCCCGCGAGCACGGCGAGATGGAGGGCGACGGTGGCGAGGAGTACGGGGCGGGTGCCGGCGGCGAAGTCCTCCAGGCCACGGCTGGCGGCGAGCCTGCGGCGGGCCCTGGTGGCGAAGAGCCGGGCGCACCAGGCGGCGGGGGCCACCGCGAGGGCGAGACCGAGGAGCGGGGCGGGGGTGACGGGCCAGGCACCGTCGGGTCCGCCGGTGAGGGTCGCCTGGAGGAGACCGTCCCCGCCGAGCGCGTACGCGAGGAGCCAGAGGGTCCAGACGCGGGCGGCGGGGACGGTGCGGCCGGCGGCGCGCAGGGGGCCGCGCCGTACGGCGACGGCGAGCGCGGCGGCCAGGCCGAGGGCCCCGGCCGCGCCGACGGCGAGGCGCACGGGCCCTTCTGTGAGCGCGAGTCCGGTGACGGTGAGGGCGGCGACGGCGCCGGGTGCCAGGGCGGCCAGGGTCCACCCGGCCCACCCGGCGTGCGGCTCACCCTCCGGTGCG
Source organism: Streptomyces sp. NPDC057271 (assembly GCF_042668715.1). NCBI lineage: Bacteria > Bacillati > Actinomycetota > Actinomycetes > Kitasatosporales > Streptomycetaceae > Streptomyces > Streptomyces sp. NPDC057271. The sequence goes on along the minus strand of NZ_JBHUYJ010000154.1, from coordinate 10,701 downwards.
GGGCGCACGGGCGCCCCGTTGCCACGCGGCACGCGCACGTACAGCTCTTCGGCGAGCGAGAAGACGTCCCGGTGCCTGAACCGCGCGGCGGTCCGGTCGGTGACGCCGTGCGCTTCGAGCCCGGCGGCGATCTCCAGCGGGTCGACGGCCCGCTCGCACAGCTCCCGGTGCCGGTGCATGAGCGCCTTGACGGGGTCGGCGGGCCCTCGCCGAGCGGGCTTGGGCGGGACGTCGCCCACCGCCTCGGGGGCCGTGGCGCGCGGGCCACGGGCGGGCTCCGAAGTCCCGGCCTCCCGGGCCGGGGTGCCCCACGCCTCGGACGCCTCCGTCGTGGGAGCGGTGGCCGGGTCTTCGCCCCGCGGCCCCGGCACCGCACCGGGCCGCGCCCCGGCCGCCCGCAGATCGAGCCCCGAACCACCCCCCACAGGCGCGGCGGTTCGCCCGGCGACCGGACCCGGCGCCGCCGGGGGCACGATCACCGGCCCGGGTGCCGCGGTGCGCCACTCGCCGTCCCCGCGCGCGGCGCGGTCCGCCGCGCCCGTACCCGTACCCGTACCCGCCGTACCCGAGCCCGCCGTCGCCGAGCCCGCAGGGCGGGCGTCGGAGCCGTGTCCCAGGGGGCCCGGCCTCTCGTGGGCTTCCGTGGTCACGGAGACCGTCACGGCCACCGTCAGGGCCTTCGTCCCGAGGAGCGCCTCGGAGCGGGAGTCCCAGGGGCCGGGGGGCGTGGGGGCGGCGGGGCCGCGCATGGGGGTGCCTCCTTCAGGCATCGGCGTCTCCCGATCCGCTGGTCGCGCTCACGGGCTGGTCCGCCCAGGCGCCCGGGACGTACGCCTCCGCCGGGTGCGCGAAGGGGACGCCCTCCGCGGCACGACGGCGCACCGGCGCATGGGAGAGGAGTTCGAGGTAGATGCCGCGAAACGCGGCCAGGTTCTGCTCGACCGTGAAGAGTTCGAGCGCGCGGGCCCGCGCCGCCGCCCCCAGCCGGTACCTGCGCTCGGGGTCGCGCAGCAGCGCCAGGCACGCGTCCGCGAGCGCCCGCGGATTGCGCGGGGGCACGACGAGTCCCGTACCGCCGATGACCTCGACGACCGCGCCGACGTCCGTCGAGACCGTCGCCCGCGCGCAGAACATCGACTCGACCAGGCTGATCGGGAACCCCTCCACGACGCTGGAGAGCACGACGACCGCCCCCGCCGTGTACGCCTCGGCGAGCGTCGGCGCCTCCGGCCCGCCGATCTCCTCGAACGAGACCGGGTTCTCACCGACGGCGTGCGCCCCCGGCGCCTCGTCGGGGAAGAGCTGGGCCGCGAGCGCCTTGCAGTGCGCGATGTACGCGTCCGCGCCCGGCTCACGCACCGGCGCGGCGATGATCCGCAGCCGTACGTCCGGCTGGGCCTTGCGCACCTCCGCGAAGGCGTGCAGCAGGGCGATCAGGTCCTTGGCGGGTTCCACCCGGCCCACCCAGACGAGCGTCGCCGGGTCGCCGCTCTCCTCGTCCTCGCCGGCCTCGGTGAACCGGTCGGACTCCATGCCCGGGTAGACCGTGCGGAGCTTGGCGCGATCGGCTCCGCACCGCTCCTGCCAGCGCCTGGCGTGGGTGTTGCCGGGGGTGAGGAGCGAGGCCTGCCGGTAGACCTCGCCCGCGAGCCTGCCGTGGAAGCCGGCGAGCAGCGCGCGGACGGGGGCCGACCGAGGCGCCCGGCTGGTCGCGAGGTAGTGCGCGCGCAGCTGGACGCCGTACTCGGTGACCAGCAGCGGGGTGCCGAAGAAGCGTTTGGCCAACAGCCCGGCCAACGCCGCCGATCCGCCGGAGGCGGCATGGCAGAGGTCGACCGCGCCGAGGCCGTCCTCGCCGTACCAGTCGAGCGAGAGCGGCCGCAGGGCGCGCTCCAACTGGTCGACGGTGTCGAGGTAGTCGGGCACGGTGGCGTCGGCCACGCTCCGGCGTGCACCGGGCGCGTGACAGGCGGACTCCAGGGTGCGGACGGCGAGTTCGGAGCGGAGCGCCGCGTAGAGGCCGCCGCGCTCGCCGGCGAGTTCGGCCAGTCCGTGGAGTCCGTCGGCGAAGCGGTGGGCGGCGGTCGTGTCGTGCTCGGCGCAGATGCCGGTCACGAGCGCCCCGAAGTGCTCGGCGAAGCGGCGCCGTTCGCGCCGCCCGTAGGTGTGGCCGTCGTCCTCGGGGGCCCAGAGCGAGGCGGTGCGGACGCGCTGGACCTGCGGGGGCAGGTCGACCCAGCCGGCCTCCTCCTGCCGGGCGCTGCGGCTGAGGGCGTACACGTCGAACTCGTGCGGCGCGAGCCCGCGCACGAGGCGGTCGCACCAGAGTCTGGACTCACCCGTGGCGTACGGGTAGCCACCCTCCGTCAGCAGTCCGATCCGCATGAGTACACCCCCGATCTCGCTTGACGCCCGGCCGCCGTGGGTTCGGCGACTCGCAGCGGGATGAAGGTAAGCGGATGTGCCGGTTGTCCGTCGCGCCACCGGAAGGGGTGAATGCACGTAACTTTCGCGCCCCGGTCGCGTTCCGTCGCGCTACGAGGCGATTCGCGTACGCAGAGTCAGGACACGGCCGACCATGGCGGCGTCGGGGGACACCGGCCGCCGGACGACCGGGTGGACGTCAGTTCCCGGGGTGTACCCAGGGGTTGGGGCGGCACGTGACGCCCTCGACGTTCAGGGACTTGGTCTGCTGCTGCATCACGGGAGCGAGGGCGCCGGGGGTGCGGCAGCTGACATGGCCGTGACCGAGCCGGTGCCCGACCTCGTGGTTGATGAGCATCTGGCGATAGGCGAACACCGCCTGCGCTCCGAAGGTCTCCGAGCCCTGCGCCCAGCGGAAGGCGTTGATCATCACACGGGAGGTGGAGGCGGAGTCGCAGGAGACGTTGTCGACGGTGGTGTCCAGGCCGGACTTCGCGCACCAGACGCCGGTGGTGCCGGGACTGGCGAGCGTGATCACGAACTCGGGGTCCCCGCTGGAGATCCGTTCGAAGGTCATGGCGCCCTTGCCGGCCCAGCTCCGCTCGTCGTTGAGGGTCTTCTGGACGGCCTCGGCGAAGAGCTTCGGGTCGAGCCCGAGCCCCTTCTCGACGTCGACGCGGTACCGGATCTTGCGCCCCTTGCCCGGCGCCCGGTCGAAGCCGCCCACGGCCTCGAACTCGCCCGGGCCCTTCAGCTCGGGGTCGATGGGGAACTGGCGCGCCATCAGCTGCTCGTACGTGAGCGGCTTGGCGGGTGCCACGGGTGCTGTCCGCGGGGGTGCGGGACGCTCGTCGGAGCGCGAGGTACCGCCCTGGTCGACGGCCCGGCCCGTGGGCCCCTCCGCCGACCGGGCGACGGCGCCGCCGGCGTCCCGGTCCGCGACCTGACCGGCCACGACGACGGCGAGGACCGTGGTGACGGCGGCGGCCGCGATGCCGGTGAACGCCCGGCCCTTTCCGCCCGTCCTGACCCGCGTCTCCTCGGACTGATCCCCCGGCAGGTCGTCGGGAAGGTCCTCGGGGTCCCGCTCCCTGCGAGGAGCGGGGATGAAGGGGGTGCGCCCGGTGGTACCGGTCCCGTCCGGCGCGTCCTCCCGGGAGCCCGGCCTGTCGCCGTAGCGCTCGGGCGGCCGGGGCGCGGTCTCGGTGTGTTCCGGGTGCCCGCCCCGTACGGCCGCGTCGGCGGGGGCGGTGTAGACGGGCGTGCCGTGCATCGGCGTGTCCCAGACGGGACGGCCGCCGCCCTGACCACGCACGCCGGGCCGGGGTGCCCCGTACGCGCCGGGTCGCTGCCCGTGGGTGCCCGGTCCGTGCCCGTAGGTGCTCGGCGCCTGCCCGTAGGGGCCGGCCCCCTGCCCGTACGTACTCGGAGCCTGTCCGTAGCCGCCCTGGGCGTACGGATCCGGAGGGTTCGTGCTCTGACGCGGCTCCTGGTACCGCTCCTGCGGGCCCGTGTCCTCGACGCCCTGCGCGCGCCTGCGGCGCCCCGTCCCCTGCCCTGCGGCCTCCCGCCGCCCCGGATCAGCGGGGGGAGCGGGCGCGGGGCCCTTGCGACTATGTCGTCCCACGCCCCGGATCAGCTCCCGCCACTGTCGCCGCTGTCGCCACTGCTGCCGCGCTTCTCTGCGTTCTCTACGCGGCCTTCGCTCTGTTCGTTCAATTCGATCAGTTCCCGTACGGCCCGGGCGACCGTCTCGGGGTACTCCATCATGGCCACATGCCCGGCGTCCGGAAGCGTCAGGAGGCGCGAGCCGCGGAACGCGGCGGCCGCCCTGCGCGCCATCCGGTACGAGACGAGCTGGTCACGGCCACCGTAGACGAGCAGCGTCGGCGCGAGCACCCGTTCCGCCTGCCGCCACAGTCCGTGTTGACCGCCCAGTGTGTACGCGTCGACGATGCCGCGCGAGGAGCGGGCCATGACGTCCCAGAAGTACGGCAGCTCCAGGCGTCGCTCCATCTCCTCCACGGCGTGCCGAAGGCCCTCGTCGGAGACCCTGCCGGGGTCTCCGTAACAGAGGGCGAGCATCCCGCGGACGCGCTGCTCCGGCGTCCAGTCCCTGGTCAGCCTCGCGAAGAGGGGTGCGACGCCCGGTACGGCCAGGATCACGGTGGGCCATGCGGTGCGCTGGGCGCGCAGCTCGGGCAGGGCCGGGGAGACGAGGGTGAGGGTGCGGACCAGGTCGGGGCGGACCGCGGCGATCCGGGTGGAGACGGCTCCACCGAGCGAGTTGCCGATCAGGTGGACCGGGCCGCGGCCGGAGGCGTCGAGGAACCGGATGACGGCCCGGGCGTGTCCGGTGACGGAGTAGTTGCCGTCGTCGGGCGGCGGGGAGTCGCCGAAGCCCGGCAGATCGACGGCCTCGCCGTCGACGAGGTCGGCGAGCAGCGGCATCAGGGCCGACCAGTTCTGGGACGAACCGCCGAGGCCGTGGACGTACAGCGCGGGCGCGAGGCCCGGCCGGTCGCCGGGGCGGGCGCGGACGGTGAGCGTGAGCCCGGGCAGCGAGACGGAGCGCAGCTGCTCGCCGTCGGCGACCCGTACGGCGCGGGTCCGCGACGAGGACGGTGCGGCGGCGGTCCGGGTCTCCGGCAGCTCGGTCGACGACATGGCCGCAATATTACGAGACGATCACGCGGGGGCGCGTGTGTGTGGCGTCACAGGTTCGGGTGCGCCGCACCGAGTGTGCTCCTACGCTCGTAGAGAGGGCCATCGGAGAGGACCCGCATGCTGGAAGGAATCCGCATGACTGTCGATCCGAACGAGCCGGACACATTCGCCGAGGAAGAGGACGACGTGCTCGACGAGGAAATCCCTGAGGCCGACGCGGCGGAGCAGCGCGCCGAGGTGCAGCAGCACGAGGACGAGCCGCACACCCATCTCGAACGGGACTCCGCGAACGAGGCGGACGCGTCCGAACAGGCGCGTGTCGTCGCTCTCGACGAAGACGACTACCGTTGATTCGTTCGGTTTAATGTTGGATCGCCTATCGCCTCGGCGTCCGGTCCGTGAAATTCTGCGTCCGCACCGCGCACAGCCGGGTTACCCAAAAGTACGATGGCGGGCGCGGCGCCACACAGCGCATGGATCGATTTTTGGGAGGCGGCGTGACAGCCATCGAGCAGACAGAGGCAGCACGCCCTCGGGGCACGCGCCTGCCGCGCCGAGCCCGACGGAACCAGCTCCTCGGGGCGGCCCAGGAGGTGTTCGTCGCCCAGGGGTACCACTCCGCCGCGATGGACGACATCGCGGAGCGCGCGGGTGTCAGCAAGCCCGTGCTCTACCAGCACTTCCCGGGGAAGCTCGACCTCTACCTGGCCCTGCTCGACCAGCACTGCGAGGCGCTGCTCCAGGCCGTGCGCACGGCCCTGGCGTCGACGACGGACAACAAGCTCCGCGTCGAGGCGACGATGGACGCGTACTTCGCGTACGTCGAGGACGAGGGCGGCGCGTTCCGGCTCGTCTTCGAGTCCGACCTGACCAACGAGCCCGCCGTGCGCGAGCGGGTGGACCGGGTCAGCCTGCAGTGCGCCGAGGCGATCTCCGACGTGATCGCCGAGGACACGGGCCTGTCCAAGGACGAGTCCATGCTGCTCGCCGTGGGTCTCGGCGGTGTGTCGCAGGTCGTGGCGCGCTACTGGCTCTCCAGCGAGTCGCCCATCCCGCGTGACAAGGCGGTGGCGCTGCTGACCTCGCTGGCGTGGCGCGGTATCGCGGGCTTCCCGCTGCACCCGGCGGAAGGCCAGCCGCTCACCGACGGCCGCTGAGCCCGGCTCGTCGCGCTTCCGGGCGCCGCACTCCGGGGTGTCCGATCCCGGATGTTCGCTCCTGGCGTTCGGCCGGTGCGCCGTGCGGATCGCCTCACCGGGCTAATGTGTGCAGCGTACGGCGCGGTAGACGCGCAACGCTGACCGTTCGGAGGGACATAGCCGTGGAGGTCAAGATCGGCGTGCAGCACGCACCCCGGGAGATCGTTCTGGAGAGCGGGCAGTCCGCCGAGGAGGTCGAGAGCGCGGTGGCCGACGCGCTGGCCGGCAAGGCGCAGCTGCTCAGCCTCACGGACGAGAAGGGCCGCAAGGTCCTGATCCCGGCCGACAAGATCGCGTACGTGGAGATCGGCGAGCCGGCGGTGCGCCGGGTGGGCTTCGGCGCGCTCTGAGGCGTACGCAGAGACAGGTGAAGGGCCCGGCGGATTCGATCCGCCGGGCCCTTCGTCCGTTCGGGTGGGCTCCGGGTCCGGCCCGGTACGCGGACTCGGGCAGAAGGTGCAGGTGAGGCGGGCGAGGAGGATTGCGTCGGAGTCGGTCCGGGTAGGACGGCCTACGACCGAATGTCCCGCCCCGCACCGCACGCGAGGTGATCCCGTGTTCCTGGAAGCCCTCGGCTCCGCCCTGCTCGGACTCGCCCTGGCCTGGGCCGCCGTGCACCGGCTGCCCGACCGCCTCCCCGCACGCGGGGTCGTTCTCGCCACGGGGACGCTCGGCGCCGTCTTCGGCGCCCTGGTGACCCACGGCGCTCTCGGCCCCGGCCACGCGCTTGCCACGCTCCTCGGGGCCGTGGCGATCGCGACGGTCCTGCTCTCGCTGCTGATCCGCCCGGCCACGCGCCGTCTGCGCCGATCAGCGGCGGCGTGAACAGCGCCCGCCCCCGCACACCCCGAACACCCCTCCACGAACAGACGTCGTCGGCCCCACGGCCTGAGCCGCGGGGCCGACGTCCGTGTCCGGTGGGGTGTGACCGGCGGTGGTATTACGCCGCCAGGCCCAGCGCGGCCATCCGCTTGGTGTGCGCCTCGGTGATCCGGGAGAACATCCGGCCGACCTCCGCCAGGTCGAAACCGGCGGCCATGCTGTCGACCCCGCCGACGAGCATGGTGGAGAGGGCGTCGCGCTCGGCGACGACCCGCTGGGCCTGCGAGAGCGCCTCGCCCATGAGCCGGCGCGCCCACAGCGCGAGCCGGCCGCCGACGCGCGGGTCCGCATCGATCGCGGCGCGGACCTTCTCGACGGCGAAGTTGCCGTGGCCGGTGTCGTCGAGGACCGACAGCACGAGCCGACGCGTGTCGGAGTCGAGGCGCGCCGCGACCTCCCGGTAGAAGTCGCTCGCGATCGAGTCGCCGACGTAGGCCTTGACCAGGCCCTCCAGCCAGTCCGACGGCGCGGTCTGGCGGTGGAAGTCGTCGAGGGCCTTGGCGAACGGCTCCATCGCGGCCGTCGGCTCGGCGTCGACGGCGGCCAGCCGGTCGCGCAGCTGCTCGAAGTGGTGGAACTCGGCGGAGGCCATCTTCGCCAGCTCCGCCTTGTCCGCGAGGCTCGGCGCGAGCTTGGCATCCTCGGCGAGACGTTCGAAGGCCGCGAGCTCGCCGTAGGCCAGCGCGCCGAGCAGGTCGACGACCGCGGCGCGGTAATGCGGCTCGGCGGAGGCGGTGGCCCAGTCCTGGGCGGCGATACCGGTGAGCACCTCGGCGGTCTCCTCGGTGGTCGCTTCCGCGTTCTCTTCGGCGGGCGTGGCGTTGTCAGGCGTCTCCATGAAGCGCACAATAGCCCGCTCCCCGACGCGCCCAGGGGGCTGGTCGGTCACTGTGACCGCGCCCTCATCGCCAATTCTCCCAACACACATGCGCGAATCCGGGGTACAGTGGTAAAGCGCCTGCTGAGTATGCGGACAAGTTTTCGCACGTTCGGACGTACTCGGTGGGCCGACTCATGAATGAGGATGCCCGGTCGGTGGCCCGACTGGCTCCGACCCGACAGCCCTCCCCGCGCACCCGCAGGAGGGTCCCTCAAGCGGCACGACGCTCGAGCGACGGCAGTGGTCCCGCGCCACCCGACTGTGATCCTTTCCTCGATCCGGTCGGAAGCGAATCGGCACGGTACGACCCCCAGCGTTCGCCTCGCGCCGCGTCTCACAGAAGAGGCAGCACCCTGACTACGACTTTCCGAGAGCTCGGGATCCTTCCCGAGACGGCCGAGGCGCTCGAAGCCGTCGGCATCGTGACCCCCTTCCCCATCCAGGAGATGACCCTCCCGGTCGCCCTCTCCGGCACCGACGTCATCGGCCAGGCCAAGACCGGCACCGGCAAGACCCTCGGTTTCGGGCTGCCCCTCCTGGAGCGCGTCACCGTCCCCGCGGACGTCGAGGCCGGCCGGGCCAGGCCCGAGCAGCTGACCGACGCTCCGCAGGCCCTGGTCGTCGTCCCCACGCGCGAGCTGTGCACCCAGGTCACCAACGACCTGCTGACCGCCGGCAAGGTCCGTAACGTCCGCGTGCTCGCCATCTACGGCGGCCGGGCGTACGAGCCGCAGGTCGAGGCGCTCAAGAAGGGCGTCGACGTCATCGTGGGCACCCCGGGCCGCCTCCTGGACCTGGCCGGCCAGCGCAAGCTGGACCTGTCCCACGTCAAGGCCCTCGTCCTCGACGAGGCCGACGAGATGCTCGACCTGGGCTTCCTGCCCGACGTCGAGAAGATCATGAACATGCTTCCGGCGAAGCGTCAGACCATGCTGTTCTCGGCCACCATGCCGGGCGCCGTCATCGGTCTCGCCCGCCGCTACATGTCGCAGCCGACGCACATCCGCGCCACCTCGCCCGACGGCGAGGGCGTGACCGTCGCCAACATCAAGCAGCACGTCTTCCGCGCGCACTCGATGGACAAGCCGGAGATGGTCTCCCGCATCCTGCAGGCCAACGGCCGCGGGCTCGCGATGATCTTCTGCCGTACGAAGCGCACGGCGGCCGACATCGCCGAGCAGCTGCAGCGTCGCGGCTTCGCCTCCGGCGCGGTCCACGGCGACCTCGGCCAGGGCGCGCGCGAGCAGGCCCTGCGCGCGTTCCGCAACGGCAAGGTCGACGTGCTCGTCTGCACCGACGTCGCCGCGCGCGGTATCGACGTCGAGGGCGTCACGCACGTCATCAACTACCAGTCGCCCGAGGACGAGAAGACGTTCCTCCACCGCGTGGGCCGCACCGGCCGCGCGGGCAACAAGGGCACGGCCGTCACCCTGGTCGACTGGGACGACATCCCGCGCTGGCAGCTCATCAACAAGGCGCTCGGGCTGGACTTCCACGAGCCGGTCGAGACGTACTCCAGCTCCCCGCACCTGTACGAGGAGCTGGACATCCCGGCGGGCACCAAGGGCGTCCTGCCCCGCGCCGAGCGGACCCGTGCGGGTCTGGGCGCGGAGGAGCTGGAGGACCTGGGCGAGCCCGGCGGGCGCGGCCGCAAGAAGGCCGCCGAACCGGTGGCCGAGGAGCGTCCGGCCCGTACGCGCACCCCGCGCCAGCGCCGCCGTACGCGCGGTGGCTCCTCGACCGGCGAGCCGGTGGAGACGACCACCGCCCCGGCTATGGCTCCGGCCGCCGTCGCCGCTCCGGCGGCGGAGGACGCGCCGCGCACGCCGCGTCGCCGTCGCCGCACCCGTGCCACAGCCGTGTCGAACACCGCCGCGCCGGCCGTCGAGGCCGCTGTCGCCGCCCCCGTCGCCACCGCTCCGGTCGTGCCCGCCCCGGTCGTGGAGACCCCGGCCCCGGCCCCCGTCGCCAAGGCCCCGGTCGCCGTGGTCGCGCAGGCCAAGCCGGTGGACGAGGCCCCGAAGGCGGCCCCGCGCCGTCGTCGTGCGCGCATCGTGCAGCCCGAGGCCGAGACGGTCACCTTCCAGACCGTGGAGACCGCGGCCGCGGCCCTCGCGGCGGCGAAGCCGGTCGCCGAGGTCGCCGAGACGGTGACCGAGGTGGTCGAGGAGCCCAAGAAGGCGCCCCGCCGTCGCGCGGCGAAGAAGGCCGTCGCGGCCGAGGTCGTGGAGGTCGTCGAGTCGGCCCCCGCCGCCGAGGTCGTCGAGGAGCCCAAGAAGGCACCCCGTCGCCGTACGGCCAAGAAGGCCGTCGCCGCCGAGGCCGTCGAGGCCCCGGCCGTCGAGCCCGCCGACGAGGAGGCCCCCAATGCCCCGCGCCGCCGGACGACGAAGAAGGCCGTCGCCGCCGAGGCCCCGGACGCGTCCGAGCCGAAGACGGCGCCCCGCCGCCGGACGACGAAGAAGGCCGCCGCCGCTCCGGCGGAGGCCACGGTCGCCGAGACCGCCGAGGCCCCCAAGGCCCCGCGTCGTCGCACGACGAAGAAGGCCGCCGCCGCGCAGCCCGAGAGCTGACGCGCCGTCGCACCCTCCGCAGTGGGGAGGGAACCTCCCCCCAGGCGGGGACCCCCCCCGTCCCTTCCCCCTCCCA
>NZ_JBHUYJ010000153.1:0-12619 GCF_042668715.1 Streptomyces sp. NPDC057271 | reverse complement strand
GATGATTGTGTTGTGGTTGCCCGGGGGAGTAGGTGAGGGCGCGGGTTGAGGATGGGCCGGCGGGGGTGCAGCGGGGGGGGCGGTGGGGGGGGGTGGGCTTAGCCGGGGGGGCCGCCGCGGTCGGTCGACCGCCCGTACGGACCCGTACGCACACCGAGGAGCCCACGACACCATGGCCGACTACCGCATCGAGACCCTCCGCACCGGCTACCGGCAGTGGATCGCCCGCAACGACCGAGGTGCGGAGGTGCGCATGGGGGCGGCGGACGATCCGGACGCGCAGCCCTCGTTCACCCCCGTGGAACTGCTGCTCGCAGCCATGGGCGGCTGCGGCGGCATGGTCGTGGACCGGACGGCTCGCGCCGTGGACCACGACGACCTGCGGATCGTCGTGGAATCGGTCTCCGGACCGGAGGACGACGGCCGGGTGGGCCGGATCAGGGTCAGCTACGAGTTCGAACTGCCCGAGAGCAACCCGCGGGCCGCCGATGTGTTCGCCCGCGGGGTGAGGCTCACACACGAGAAGTTCTGCACGGTGAGCCGCACGGTCGAGCACGGCGCGACGGTGGAGGCCGTCCTACCCGACGGGACGCTCGGCTTCCGGGCGGGCTGAGGGGCCTCGCGCGGCCGGGGCCCGTCCGGTTGCCGATCCGTTCGTTTAGGAGCGCCGTTGGGTGGTCAGTCGCGGGAGTGTGGCCGGACCACGGCTGCCGGACAGAGACCGGACGGGAGGCGTCGGCTGTGACGCTCGACGGAAAGCGAGTCCTCTTCCTCACGAGCAACTACGGCACGGAGCAGGACGAGTTGACGAAACCGGTGGCCATGCTGCGCGAGGCGGGCGCCGAGGTCACCGTGGCGGCGAAGAAGGCCGAAACCGTCGTGACGGTCGTGTCGGACCGGCGGCCGGGCGACGCCGTCGAGCCGGACACGACGTACGAGGAGGTGTCGGCGGACGCGTACGACGCGGTGGTCGTGCCGGGCGGGACCGTCAACGCGGACCGGCTGCGGACGGACATGACGGCCCAGCGGCTGGTGGCCGCCTTCGCGGACGCCGGGAAGACCGTGGCCGCGATCTGTCACGGACCGTGGCTGCTCATCGACAGCGGGCTGGTCGCGGGCAAGGAGATCACCTCCTACCCGTCGGTCAGGACCGACCTCGTGAACGCGGGAGGGACCTGGCGGGACCGTGAGGTCGTCGTCGACGCGTCGGGCGGATTCCGCCTGATCACCTCGCGCAAGCCGGCCGATGTGCGGCCGTTCGCGGAGGCGGTCGTCGAGGCGCTCGTAGCGGGCCCGCCGGCACCCGAGGGCCCTCGGCCGCGCAGCCCCGGGACAGGACTTCCCGAGACGGGGCTCCCCGCGCCAACGTGAGGGCGGCGCCCGGGGAGCCCGCTCGGGCGGCTCAGCCGAGCCAGATCTCGCGGACCCGGTGCAGCGGGTCACGCTCCACGCGGGACGCGGCGTCCCAGACCATCGTGGCACGCTCGTCGGCCGTGTAGCGCGGCCAGGACGCACCCGGGTCCTGATCCCGTACGAAGGAGACCCAGGCGCGGTGCATCGCGTCGGCCAAGGCGCGGGGCGGGGCCTCGCCCGCCACGGCGGCGACGCCCTCCGCGTCCAGGAGGTCGAAGGCGTACGGCAGGTCCAGGCAGTGGAAGGCCGTGCCGTTGACGGGCGACTCCCACGCGAACTCGTACAGCCAGGTGGGGCGTCGGCGCGCCGCGCGCGCGTCGGCGAGAGCCAGGGACGGAGCGCGGAAGGTGACGTCGGTCAGGGCCTGACCGAACAGCGCGGCCGGATCGCCCGCCCCGTAGGCGGTGGTGAACGAGGCCAGACGGTCCTTGGGCAGACCGAGCGCCTCCAGGAGGACCGGCACGGGCGGGCCGTCGGGACCCGGGGCGGGGAAGGCGTTGAACTCGTGGGCGGTGAAGCCCAGCATGAGCGGGACGTCCGAACCCCCGTCCCCGGTCGTCAACGCGTCGAGGACGGGCTCCGGGATCAGCTCGCCGTCCGCGAGGGGCGCCAGGGACAGCAGCGGGGGGAGGCCCTCGCGGTCCGGGCCCGGTGCACCCATCCGGTCCTGGAGGTCGAGAAGCTCGTCGTCGCTCAGGTCGCGGAGGGCCGCGGCGTTGGCGGGTACGCCGGTACGCGCCGTGAACAGGCGGGACGCCGCGCGGGCGACCTCGGGTCCGTCGGGGCGCATCACGGCCCCGGAGACGGAGAGCGCGCTGCGGAACAGGTCGCGGGCCGCGGGAACGGCGAGCAGGGTCTGCACGGCACCGCCGCCCGCGGACTGGCCGGCGACGGTGACCCTGGACGGGTCGCCGCCGAAGCGGGCGATGTTGTCGCGAACCCATTCGAGGGCGGCGATCCAGTCGCGGACCCCGCGGTTGTCGGGGGCGTCGTCGAGATGCAGGAAGCCCTCGATGCCGAGCCGGTAGCCGAGGGAGACCAGGATGACGCCGTCGCGGTTGAAGGCCGATCCGTCGTACCAGGGGCTGGCCGCCGACCCCGCCACGTAGCCGCCGCCGTGGATCCAGACGAGGACGGGGAGCCCGGCCTCGGGGTCGGTGCGCGGGGTGAAGACGTTGAGGTTGAGGACCCCGGCGCCCGGGACGGAGGGCTCGGGGATCGTGGTGACGTCGGCGAAGGGCCGGCGCTGGGCGGTCGGCCCGTAGGCGGTGGCGTCCAGCGGTTCGGTCCACGGCTCCGGCGGCACGGGCGCCGCGAACCGGAGGTCGCCGACAGGCGGCTGCGCGTAGGGGATACCGAGGAAGCGAAGGCTCCCGTCGGGCCGGCGCTCACCGCGGACGGGGCCGCGCGTGGTGGTGACGGTGGTGACGGTCATGGGAGCAGCGTCCGGCCGGGGATCGGTCGCGTCAACGCTTGGAGCAGGAAGATGACACGTGTCACTTACGCGTGTCAGTGAGGCGTGTGCCTGAAATCGGGTCGCCATGGGTACAGGTCGTTCGACGCGAGGGGGTCAGGTGACGGGGCTGCACGCGGAGACGGTGATGGGGATCCTGGTCGTCGCCGCCGGGGCGGGTCTCATGGCGCTGGGCGCCCTCCGCCAGGGACGCGCGGTCCGCCCGCCGGCCCCTGCGCGGGCGCGGGCCGCCGCCCGGCGGGACCGGCAGCGGGTGCTGCGGAGGGCGGCAGCCATGGCGATCACATCGGCCCGCAGGGCGGCGGGAGCGGGAGAACCTGCGATCGTCACGGTCGACGACGTGCTGCGCCTGGCCCACGAACACTTCGCCCGCCCGGACATGGACCCCCGCCTCGCGGCGGCCGCACTCCGCCACGCGTACGAACGGGGCGCGTGCGCGAGGGATTGCGTGACGGACGCATTCGGCTGACGGAGCACCACCCGGTCGCCGGAGACGAGCCCAGCGGCACCCCACGCACCCGCCGTACAGGCGCGGTGTCCCGCGCCTTCGGCCTCGACGAGACCGGCCCGGAAGGTTCCGGAAGGAGGACACCTGGCTTGCGCCGGGTTGCGGCGCAAGGGCGAGCCGCGGCGGGCATGGCCCGTGTCAGGCCGTCCGGGCCGGGCGCCGACACCGCGCCCATAGCGGGACGCCCGTCGTCGTAACGGCACGCCCGTCGTCGTAACGGCACGCCCGTCGTCGTAACGGACGCCCGTCGTCGTAGCGGGACGCCGCCCGTCGTCGTAAGGCACGCCGTCGCCGTAAGGGGACACCCGTCGTCTCGGGCGGGTACGCCCGAGCGCCGCGCCCGAGCACCCGCGCCCAGGGGGCGAAAGCTCCTTCAGGCGCGGTTTCGCCGTGGGCGTGTCCCGGCCATCCGGTTCACAGGGCGATCCAGTAGCGGCGCTTGCGGCCGATCTCCGTGTCGCGGGTGTCCTCGAGCACCCCGCCGTTGCGCTCGATCGTGCGGGCGGAGGCCACGTTGTCGTCGTCGCAGGTCACCAGGACCCGATCGAGGCCGAGGGTGCGCGCCTCGGGAAGGACCGCCCCGAGGGCCCAGGTGGCGAGGCCGCGACGGCGGGCGGAGGGCCTGATGCTGTAGCCGATGTGCCCGCCGGCCCGGAGCAGGAAGTCATTGAGTTCGTGGCGCAGATCGATCGCACCGACGTACACCCCGTCCTCCACGATCCACCAGTGCGTGGCGTGCACCCAGCCCTGGGCCAACGGCCTTGTCGGGTCGGCCTGTTCCCGAAGTCGGTCGACCCAGGAGGCGAAGATCTCGGGCATGGCGAGGGCCTCTTCCTCTGCCAGTCTCATCCCCGCTCCGGATTGGTGGGCGCCGGGGCTCCACTCGACGTGCGCTTCGAGCCAGGAGCGATGAAGGCGGGCTGTGGGGGCGACCAGTTCGGGCATGCGGGCGACGATAACAGGCCAATGCCCCCATCGATCACGCCCTTTCGGCAGCCGTTCGAGGGTGTCCCGCCGAGGCCGGCGGTGCGGCCACGATCGACTCCCCTGCTGCCGTCCGCGGCGCCCGTCAGCTCCTCTTCGGCGCTGCGTAGTTCAGGAAGCCGGCCCAGTCCACCACGACACAGGCCTCGTCACCGAGAACCCATGCGTCATGCCCCGGCTGGACAGCCATGAAGTCGCCGGGACCTATCTCGGCCGACTCCCCGTCGTCCATCACGACCTTCATCCGACCGCTGACGACGTACCCGACGTGAGATGCCTCGCAACTGTCCGTCCCGGCAAGGGGCTTGACGTGCTGGGACCACTTCCAGCCGGGCTCGAACACAGCACGCCCGACCGGACCGCTGTCCGCGTTGATCAGGTCGAGCCTGCCCTTGGCGTCCTCGAAGGGACGCGTCTCATCTGCGGAGTCGAAGCTCCGGGACACGATTCCGGTCATGTTCGTCCGCCTCCGGGCGGTGGGACGTTGAGCCCCCGAGTCCACTTCCAGGTTACGCCGGGAGGACCGGGGGGACCTCTCGTCACTCGCCCCGAGAACACCGTTGCCCGCCCCGATGATCACGGGGTAGCGTGATCATATGACTGCCGGGTCGGCCATGGGCCGTGAGCGAGTGAGGCACCCGGCCTTGGCGTGACCGCCGCCGGGCGGGCGCGAGGCCCGCCTCGGTCGTCTTCCACGCACGCGTACGCGCTCCTACGCCACGTACGCACGTGACGAGCCCCATCAGGAAGACACCGACGCAGCCTTTCGAGAGGACCCTTCGTGGCCATCGAGCTCAACCACACCGTCGTATACGCCCGCGACAGGCGGGCTTCCGCCACGTTCCTGGCCGAGGTGCTCGGCCTGGAGGTCGGCGCGCCCTTCGGTCCGTTCCTGCCGGTGGAGACCGGCAACGGCGTCACCCTCGACTACTACGAGTCGGCGGACGCGTTCACCCCGCAGCACTACGCCTTCCTCGTGCCGGACGAGGAGTTCGACACCATGATCGGGCGGCTCGAGCGGATGGGGGTCACGTACTACGCGGACCCGAACCACACCGAGCCCGGGCAGGTCAACCACCTCTTCGGTGGCCGCGGCGCCTACTTCGCCGACGCCGACGGTCACAACATGGAGATCATCACCCGCCCGTACAGCCGCGGCTGACGACCAGCGGCAGCCGACCGAACGTCGACACGGCGATGCGCGTGACCTCGGGTGTTCACTCAATGATCATCTCGTTGGTGGTTACGCGCATATTCGTGACGCTATTTCTATGCGAATCCCTTATCGGGCACATCTACACATAAAGGCCAGATAAGAGCACAATGAAACCGCGGCCCCACGCCGCAAGCGCGATCAGACGTGCAAGACGCCAGAAGGAGGCGAGTCGTATGTCTGACGTCTCTCACCGTCATGGTGATATCACGGGACACCCCGACGCGACGGAAATGCGGGAGCGCTACTCCCAGATCCTCCAGACCCGCGGTGTCGCCGCGGTCGAGGAACTGATCATCGTGGCCGGTATCTGGGCCGCGATCTCCGCCTACACGGTTCACTTCGCGGGACTCCACCCGGACCTCGCCCTCAGCAACCTGATCGTCGGCATCGCTCTCGCGGGGCTCGGACTCTGTATGTCGATGGCCCCTGAGCGGACGCAGGACCTGAACTTCGTCGCCCTGCTCGCCGGCGTGTGGCTGATCATCTCCCCCTGGGTGGTCGCCCGGAACGCGGACACCGGCGCGATCGTCAGCAACGTCATCACCGGTGCGTGCGTCTGTCTCTTCGCCCTCACGGCGGGCGGGCTGCTCATGAGTAAGTCCAGAAAGACGTGATCAACCTCTGATCCCGTCTCAGAACGGCGCCGTATCCCCGCACGAGGTACGGCGCCGTCGACGTGTCACGGTCGTAAATCGAGACACATCAGCCACCAACGCCCTGCCTTGGGTAACGAATTGACCGACGGCGTTTCGGCCACATAAGTTCTGCGTAAGCTTGCTCCACAGGGACAGGCTCCCACTCGCAATTCCCAGTCCTTGGGGGGACTAAGTGAACTGGTACCTCGACGTTCTCAAGAAGTACGCGGTATTCACCGGCCGTGCGCGCCGCCAGGAATACTGGATGTACATGCTGTTCAACGTCATCGCCTACGTCGTCCTGGCGATCCTCGACGCGGTGCTCACCACGGCCCCGCTGCTGACCGCCATCTACGCGCTGGGGGTGTTCCTGCCGACCCTCGGCGTGACCATCCGCCGTCTGCACGACACGGGCCGCTCCGGCTGGATGATCCTGCTCGGCCTGATCCCGCTGGTCGGTGGGATCATCCTCATCGTGTTCTACGCGACCGAGGGCAACCAGACGGACAACGCCTACGGCCCGAACCCGAAGCTCGCGCCGGCGTACTGAGCTGCACCCCGACGAGGCCCCGGAGGATTCCCTCCGGGGCTTCGCCCGTTCCGGACCCGCCGTGAGGCCGTCCCGTACGCGATCCGGACCGCCCCGGCGCCGTACGGACGCCCCGGGGCGCGCCGTACGACCAGTGACGCTTCGTAGCACTTGCCGCGCGCTCCTTGTGCACCGTGGCACACGACCCGCCCCCTCCCCCGCCCCTAGCCTCGCCGCAACGGTTCGAAGTCGAACGAACGAGGGGCGGTACCGGTGAACTGGCTCATCCACGACTACCGCGAGAGCGATCTCGCCGCGGTCGTCCATCTGATCGACACCACGGCCGAGCTCGGCCAGGAGTCCGTGTTCTCCCTGGCCGAGTGCATCAGCGCCCTGACCTCCCGCCAGCCCGCCGTCGTCGCCGTCCACCAGGGCGTCCCCATCGGGGCAGCGCTCGCCTGCGTCTCGGGCGAACGGGCCTGGGTCATGCGGATCGCGATCTCCTCCGCCTGGCGCGGCCGAGGGCTCGCCAGCGCCCTGCTCGTCGAGCTGGAGCGACGGCTGGTCGCGGCGCGGGTCGGGCGGATCGCGTACGTCCTGCCCGAGGAGGACCTGCTCGGGGAGGGGCTGCTCAACGCCGGCTACACCCGTCAGCCGGCCGTCGCGTACTTCGAGAAGGTCGAGCCGCTGCACGGCCCGGCCGCCAGTCTCCTCGACGACCTGGGCGGCCGGCTGCTGCCGGGCGACCTGTGGGCCGAGGTCGCCGGTATGGAGCGGGAGAAGGACCTGATCGAACGGCGCGTGGTGCTTCCGCTGGCCGAACCCGAGCGCGCGGCGCGGCACGGGGTGCGGCCGCCGCGCGCGGTGGGCCTCTTCGGTCCGCCGGGTACCGGCAAGACGACGTTCGCCCGGGGGATCGCCTCGCGACTCGGCTGGCCGTTCGTGGAGATCCTGCCGTCCCGGCTCGCCGACGAGGGCAATCTCGCCGCGGCCCTGCGCTCGGCGTTCGCGCGGATCGCCGAACTGGAGCGGGTGCTCGTCTTCATCGACGAGGTCGAGGAGATCGCCCCGGTCCGTCAGGAGCCCGCGCAGCCCGGTGGCATGCACGGCGTGACCAACGAACTCCTGAAGCTCATCCCGGGGTTCCGTGAGCGGGACGAGCGGCTGCTCGTCTGCGCCACGAACTCGATCCGCTCCCTCGATCCGGCCTTTCTGCGCCCGGGACGCTTCGACTACCTGATCCCGATCGGCACACCGGACAAGGCGGCCCGCGCCGCGATCTGGGCGCGGTACACCGAAGGCCGGACCGACGTCGACATCGACGGACTGGTGGCGGCGAGCGATCTGTTCACGCCCGCCGACATCGAGCACGCCGCGCGGATCGCCGCACAGAACTCCTTCGAGCGCGACCTGGTCGCCGTCGGCGGCCGCACCGCGAGCGACGAGCGGCTGCCGGGCGCCACCACGGCGGACTACCTGGAGGCGATCGGCCAGTGCCGGCCGACGGTGACGCCGGAGATGATCACCCAGTTCGAGTCGGACATCACCACCCACGCCCGGTTCTGACGCGTCGTCACCGCCGCGCTCCTTGGGCGAGGAGCGGCCGGTACGTCCGGGGCCGGCGCATATCGTGGTGCTCCGCGTCCCGGACGACGCCCCATGGACGACATGGGCGACATGGGCGACATCCGTGGACCACGCCCGACCACGACAGGGGGGCCGATCCGATGGAGCGGTACGAGGGGCTCGAACTCATCACCGTCACGAAGACCGCGGAGCTGGAGGCGTGGCTGGAGGCCCACCACGCCGACACGCCCGGGGTCTGGCTGCGGATCGCCAAGAAGGGCGGGGGTGGCGAGTCGCTGACGATTCCGGAGATCCTCGACTGCATGCTCTGCTTCGGCTGGATCGACGGGCAGCGCAAGGCCGGGGACGGGGTGTACTACGTCCAGAAGTACACCCCGCGCAGACCCGGCAGTCTCTGGTCGCGTGTCAACGTGCGCAAGGTCGAGGCGCTCACGGCGGCGGGCCGGATGCGCGCGCCGGGGCTCGCCGAGGTGGCGGCCGCCCAGGCGGACGGCCGGTGGCAGGCCGCGTACCCGTCGCAGGCGGAGGCGACCGTACCGGACGATCTCGCGGCGGCCCTGGCGGCCGACGAGCGGGCGCGGCACTTCTACGAGGGGCTGGGGAAGACCGATCAGTACCTGGTGATCCTGCGGCTGTGGCAGACGCGCACGCCGAAGGGGCGGGCGCGGCGGCTGGAGCGGATGGTGGCCAAGCTGGCGGCGGGCGAGAAGATCCGGTGAGGGGCCAGGGCCGAGGGGGTCAGCGCCGGCGCCGGTAGAGGACCTGGTGGGCGTCGTGCTCGACGAAGGACGAGGCGTGGGTCATGCCGACGGCTTCGAGGAGCCGCCGGGAAGGGTGGTTCGCCTCCTGGGTCAGGGCGACGACGCTGGGCGTGTCGCGGAGCGTGGCGTCGAGGACGGCGGCGACGGCCTCGCGGGCGTAGCCGTGCCCCCAGTGGTCGGGCAGGAACTGGTACGAGATCTCCGTCTCCCCGTCCCGTGCCCCGGGCTCGACGGTCACAAGCCCGAGCAGCACCCCGTCGGCGGCCCGCACCACGGCGTGCACGCCGGGCGCACCGACGACTCGTCGCTGCCGGATCCGTACGACCTGCTCGGTCACCGGCCCGCCGAGGTGCCGCCGAACCTCGGGGTCGGTCCACAGCCGGGTGACGGCCGGTACGTCGGCCGCGCGCACGGGGCGCAGCAGCAGGCGCTCGGTGGTGAGGGCGTCGGCCGGCGCGGACGAGGAGGAGGCGTGCATACGTACGATCATCTCAGCCCGGCGGGTCCCGCCGCGCGGCCGTCTAGGAGCAATGCCGTTACCCTAGGAGACCGGCCGGCCCTCGGGGGTGAGCGGCGGCTCGGTGAGCACGGGCCCCGCGGGTCGTCCCATCCTGCGCTGGAGCGCGGCCAGCGCGCCGGCCTTGCGACCCGGTACGCGGTGGCGCAGCGCGACGAGGGCGGGGCCGAGCGCGCGGGCACGGGTGGGGTCCGCGACGCGTTCCCACTGGTGGTGCGCCCGGTCCACGGCGCCTTCGACATCCGGGTCCTGCGGCGCCTGGCCCAGGTCGAGCCGGATCTGGGCCGCGCCGATCCACAACTCGCAGCTGCGGGCCGGCTCCCCGGCCAGTCGCGCGAGGTCGGCGCGCACCTCCATCCAGTGCACCGCCTCCCGCGACCGCGGCCCGTACCGCCGCAGCGCCTCCTGCTCCCAGGCCACGGCCACCGCCACGGCCTCCCCGTGCCGCCCCGCCCGCGCGGCGGCGAGAATCGTGGGATGGGGATCGGGCCGGTGACCCGGTCCGGGGGCGCGGTCGGCGGCCGGCACGGCCGCCCGAGCGGGGGTGCCCGGGCCCGCGTGGGCGGGCGGGGCCGTCGTCTCCGGCGTCAGATACAGCGCCGGCTCCGGGCCCATCCGGGCGGCCGCGGCCGCGTGCAGGTCCGGGAGCGGGGGCCGGGCGCCCGTGCGCCACACCTCGGCGAAGTGACGGAGGTATTCGGGTGTCGTGGGCGCGCCACGCCGCGGTGCCGGTGCGACACGCCCGTACAGCTGCACGTCCGGTCCCAGCGAGAGGAGGCCGGGTGTGGAGCCCAGGCTCTCCCACAGCTCCGCGTCCGCGACCAGGTCGGCCACCACGCTCGTCGTTCCGGGTCGACGGACCGCGAGTTCACCCGCGAGCCAGTGCCACGGCAGCCCCGTGTAGCGCAGGGTCGCCGCCGTGCTGCGAGCCAGCGCCAGGTGCGGCAGACGCTGACGGCGGTCCAGTTGGAGTTGACCCGCGAGGTGGACGGCGAGCGGTCCCGGTGCGGCGGCGGCCGCGCGCATACGCGTCAGAACGGTCTGCGGGTCCAGCGGGTCCGCCAGTTCGACGACCGTCGCCACCGGAGTGCCGGTCAGCGCGCCGGGCGGTACCGCCGCCAGCGCCGGGAGCACGGACGCCGCGTCGATCACTCGCCCCCGCCCCGCCGGCGCCGCCGCGAGCAGCAGCGCAGTCCCCACCGTGTCCACCTCGTCGTTCACCACACCAGCACCGTAACCTTCCCACCGTGTGGTTCCGTTACCAGCCCGATGGCCGATAATCGACGGGCCGTTGGCATATGTCAGAAGCACCACCGTATCGAGTGTTGCCAAATCCCTTACGGGGTGTCTCCACCTGTGCAACAGTCGTATCCGGGCCTCGTTCCACCGCTCGCCCGCGTCGCGCCTGTATCGGAGTACGACATGCCGTCCCCTCTCTATGCGGACCGTCCAGCCCAGCCGCCGGAGCCCGGCACCGTGGACGCGCTCATCTCGCAGACCCGCCGTCTTCGCGGCGACGTGGACGCCGTGCGCCGGGACGCGGTCATGGACGAGGACGAGGACGACCCGAGGAACCGCTGGCAGCGTGCACTCTGCGACCTGGCCGTACATCAACTCGACGACCTGGGCGCCCATTTGGACCAGCTCAGGGCCGGCATCCCCGACGAGCTCCCCGCCACGCCCCCTGCCGATGCCGATGCCGTCGGGGCAGAGGCCGAAGGCGTCTCCGACCCAGGCGCCGCCTACGGCGTCCCGTCCCCGCGCACCGGGTCCCTCCTCAGCCGCGTCGGCAGCGCCGAGTGGAACCTGCTCAACGACGAGGTCAGCTGGTCCGAGGAGCTGTACCAGATCTTCGGCCGGAACCCCGAGAGCGGCCCGATGTCGCTGGACGAACTCCCCTCGATGGTGTTCGCCGAGGACCAGCCCTTACTCCAGGCGTTGGTGACGGACTGTCTGATCGACGGGAAGCCCATCGACGGCGAGTTCCGCATCGTCCGCACCGACGGCCGGGTCCGTACGCTCCACATGATGGGCGAGCCGGTCCTCGACTCCGACGGCTGTACGGCCTCCATGTGGGCCGTCCTGCGCGACGTCAGCGAGCTCCGCCGCAGCGAGCGGGCCGTCCGCGAGTCCCGGGACAGCCTGCAGCGCCGTCGCCACATCGAGCGCACCGAGCGCCGCGTCGCCGTCGAGCTCCAGGAGGCCGTGCTGCCTCCGTGGCGCGGGTCCCTGCGCTTAGCCCACGGCGGCCCGGGCGCCCCGCTCGACGTTGCGGGCCACTACCTGCCCGCCGCGTCGACCGGCCTGATCGGCGGGGACTGGTACGACGCGCTGGCGCTCCCCGACGGCGACGCGCTCCTGACGGTCGGTGACCTCACCGGACACGGGGTCTCCGCGACCTCGTCCATGGCGATGCTTCTCGGCGCGCTGCGCGGCATGGCCGTGGCCGGAATTCGCCCTGGCGCCCTGATGGGACATCTGAACCAACTGCTCGAATCGGCGGTGCAGCCGGCGCTCGGCAGTGCGATGTGCTGCCGCTACGAACCGGTCAGCCAGACCCTCTCCTGGGCTCAGGCAGGACACCCCGCCCCGCTGCTCTTCCGCGACGGGACAGGGCGCGCCCTGAAGCGGCCCGACGGTGTGCTCCTGGGAGCGACAACCGGGGCCGCGTACGAGGAGGCCGAGATCCGGCTGCTCCCAGGGGACCTGCTGATGCTGCACACGGACGGGCTGACCCGCCGCGGCGGCATGGACGACACGGGTACGCAGCGGCTGCTCGGCCTTGCTCCGCGGCTGGCCGAGGCCCGGGACGCGCAGGACTGCGTACGGTCGGTGGTGGAGGAGTTCGGTGAGGCACCACGCGAGGACGACGCCTGCGTGATGGTGGTGCGCGTCGGCCACTAGTGCCGCATCAGGCAACGTTCGCCCCGTCGTGACGTGCCGCCCGGTCGCTGTTCCGGGCGGCACTGGACGGCCAGAATGATCACGTGGCTGA
>NZ_JBHUYJ010000152.1:12167-13222 GCF_042668715.1 Streptomyces sp. NPDC057271 | reverse complement strand
GGCCGGACGTCCTGGGATGAGACAGACACACGTCGCATCCCGTCCCACCCGTCACCCCACCCGGCGCCCAGGCACCCACCACCTCTGCAACCTCATCAGCACCACAATCACGCACCCCGAATATCTACCGATACGCAGACAACCCAGGTGAAAACGACCTCTGAGTCGCTGTTGCATTTGATCGACAATCTCGCGCGGTTCCATCGCGAGCATGAGGAGTACTACGCACAGGCGCCGTTGCGACAGGCCGGCGACCTTCAGGCGCGGTCCCGGGCGCTGAAGGCGCTGGCCGACCGGTGGAGCGTGATCGGCGTGGGTGAGCAGGCGTCGGCGATCGCGTTCGCCGGTGCGGAGGACCTGAATCCCCCGGGGCTCGTCGCTGAGTCGGGGATTCTCTTCATGGAGGGGGAGGGCGAGCCGCCCGAACTGCAGAGGCTGAAGCGTGAGGTCGGGCTGCTGGCGGACGACCTTGGGCAGACGGGTGTCTGGCTGGCCGGGGCGATGGAGCAGGCGTGGGACATGGCCGGGGGGTTGGCTGCCTATCCCGCGCTGGCGGACCTGCTCGGGGAGCGGCACCGGATCATCGCCGACGACTGGCAGTCGGCGGGCCTGCAGGCCCTGGTCGCGCGGCTGCTGCGACGCGCCCTTGACCTGCTGGACCGCGTCGAATTTGCTCCGGCGGCGCTGCGGGCCGACCTGCGTGGCGAGCGGGTGGCCCCTTCCTACTTGTATTCGGCTTCCGAACTGCTGGACCGCGCGGCGGATCTGATGGCGGAGTCGGCGACGCTGGTTCACGACAACGAGCGACGCTGGCGCGTCTTCCGTGCCCGGATTCGTGCGTTGCGGTCCGGGTAGGCCGAGTCCAGGAGGGACATGCCGCGCGAGATGACCACCGGTGCCGGTCCACGGGATCCTCGTCGTCGAATCCGCCGACGGCAGGTGAAGGCGGTGCCGCCGCCGTCCGCTCAGGTCAAGCCGCCGTCCGTTCAGGTCAAGGGGACGACGGCGACCGGCGCGGGGCTGTGGTGGATGACCGCGTGGGCGACATGGCCGAG
>NZ_JBHUYJ010000152.1:0-12157 GCF_042668715.1 Streptomyces sp. NPDC057271 | reverse complement strand
GGCCGAGGTGCGCGCCGAGGGCGATCTTCCGGCTCCGGCGTCCCACGACGACCAGTTGCGCGGTCTGCGACGCCTCGACCAGCTGGTACGCGGCCGAGCCCGTCACCGCCTCGGCCGCCACGTCCACGCCCGCGTACCGCTTGCGCCACGGTTCCAGCAGGTCGTCGAGCTCTCCGAAGAGGTGGTCGCCCAACTCCTCTCCGATCCCCGGGTCCATGACGGCCGCGTATCCGTACGAGGCGGGAAGCGTCCAGCTGTGCACGAACCGCAGCGGCACGCCCCTGCGGGCGGCCTCGTTGAACGAGAACCCGAGCAGGGCCTCACACGGGCGGGAGATGTCGACGCCCACCACGATCCCGCCGTCGCGAGCCGCGTGGTCCGCCCCCTCGCGCACCAGGACGACCGGCTGACGCGCCGCGCCGACGACGGCGAGGGAGACCGAGCCGACGATGAATCCGCGGATGCCACCGAGCCCGCGCGAACCGAGGACCGTGAGATCCGCCTGGTTCGCGGCGGCTGTCAGTTCCTCGGCCGCCCGGCCGCGCGCACGCTGCGTGAGCACCTCCAGGCCGGGGTGGTTCCTCCGCGTCAGGTCCGCCTCCTCCCGCAACAGACTCTCGGCCCGCTCGGCCAAGGTGTGCGCGTACGACAGGGGCAGTTCCGGGGCGTTGGGCCACTCCTCCACGTGCACCAGCCGGAGGGGCACCTCGCGCGACACCGCCTCGGCTGCCGCCCAGCCCGCGGCGGCGAGGCTTTCCTTCGAGCCGTCCAGACCGGCGGTGACCTGGGCCGTCATGACGCGCCTCCTCGGTCGTGTCTGCCCCGTTCCGTCCGTGGTCCGGATCGGGGAGGACCTCCGAGCTTCAGGCTGGCGGTCCCGTGCGTCCTGGCAGCAGGGCCGGGCAGGTCTCGATCGGGGCCGAACGGCCCATCCCGGGGAGGCCCGGCACGGTGTCAGCGTGGGAGGTGTCGCCCCTCGGGACGTGCTCCCGAGCCCCGGCGTCCCAGAGGAGGAACCATGACCAGCGAGATCCCCACCCGACCGGAGCTCGGCAACGTCGTCGTGGGAGTCGACGGGTCTCCCTCCGGGCGCACGGCCGTGCTCTGGGCCGCCGCCGAGGCGGACCGGCGTGGACGGTCCCTCCGTCTCGTCCACGCCGCCGACACCGACCGCCGGGCCCTCTTCGCCAACGCCGAGACGATCCAGGCGGTACGCGAAGCGGGCCGCGACCTGTTGATCGAGACCGCGAGCACGGTCCAGGAGCGCTTCCCGGACCTTGACGTCACGAGGGAACTGAGCCGCCAGGAGCCGGTCGCCGCTCTCCGGGGCGCTGCCGGCCACCGGGGCACGATCGTGGTGGGCAACCGGGGACTCGGCGGCTTCTCGGCCCTCATGCTCGGCTCCATCGGCCTCGGTGTGGCGGCCCGCGCCGAGACGCCCGTGATCGTCGTCCGTGGCGACGGCGACCGCCCCGAGTCGGGCTCGGTGACGGCAGCCGTGCACGGGGCCTCCGACATCGGCTGGCTACTCGTCGCGGCCGCCCAGGCGGACGCGCGCAAGGCGGTGCTGCGACTGGTGAGCGTCTGGAACGTGCTCGCCCACGTCGGCAGCGTCGCGACCATGCTGGACGACCTCGACGAGATCGCGCGGCAGCGCGTGCACGAGATCAAGGCGCTCGCCGACCTCGTGCGCGACTTCTATCCCGGACTCATCGTCAGCCATCACGTCGAGACGGGCACGAGCACGCCCGGCATCCTGGTGGAGGCGAGTGCCCACACCGATCTGCTCGTGATGGGCAGGGAACATCATGTCCTCGGCGCGGTCCCGTCCCTGGGGCGCGTCGCCCATGTCCTGCTGCACCATGCCCACTGTCCGGTGGAACTCGTCCCGCCCGCCTTCGCGACCCGGGTCGAGGAGACATGAGCGAGATCCTGCTCGGAGTCGACCCCCGGGAGCAGTCGGTACCCGCTCTCGTCTGGGCGTCCGACGAGGCCGTACGACGAGGAATGGCGCTCCGCCTGGTCGTCGCCGTACCGCCCGCTCACGAGGGGCTCCGGCACGACGGGACGGCCCACCAGAGCGCGCTGCGCATCCGCGCCGAGTCGGCGATCGCCAACGCGGAGGACCTCGCACGGGAACTCCACGGCGGTCTGCGGATCGCGACGGAACGCGTGAACGGCGTACCGGCGAGCGTGCTCCGCGACAGGGCGGCCCACGCCGCACTCGTCGTCGTCGGCTCGCGCCGTCTCGGCAGGGCGGCCGAGGTGCTCAGCGAGAGTTCCGTGGTCGTCCCGCTCACCGCGCGTGCGGCCTGCCCCGTCGTCGTGGTCCGTGTCCCCGAGCACACGGCCGTGCACCATCCGACCCTCGTCGTGGGGGTGGACGGCAGCGAGTCCTCGCAGGCGGCGGTCGCCTTCGCCGTCGAGGAGGCGAGCCTGCGCGAGGCGCGAGTGCGCGCCGTCTGGGTCTGGCCCCCTTCCCTCTTCGCCCACGACGACGGGGGCGAGGCTCTGGCCGAGCGCCGTCGGCTGTTGGCCGAGTCGGTCGCGGGATGGGCGGAGAGGTATCCGGACGTCGTCGTCTCCCAGGAGGTCCTTCGGGGACACCCGGTCGAGCAACTCGCCCTGGCGTCCCAGGAGTCCCTCGCCCTGATAGTCGGCCGAAGGGGGCGTGGCGGGTACTCCGGCATGCGGCTGGGTTCGACGGTCCACGGCCTGCTGCACCGCGCCATGTGCCCCGTGATCACCGTTCCCCCGCTCACCGTGCGAGCGGCGGACCGGCGACCCGGCATGGGCCGACCGGTCCCGGCCCCGTACGGCTGACCGGCCCCCGGCCGCCGCCCCGCTCGGCCGGTTCCGCAGAGAGGTGAGCGCCATGCGACGCATCCGGACCAGCCCCCGACCCCGTCGGCCCCGCAGGCCGAGCCCCCTCGATCTGCGGACCCCGTCCGGCCGACCGCTGCCGTACTGAGGACGCCCGAGAGCCACGGAGGATGCCATGGGACCGACGCGACGCACCGTACCGTTCACGGAGCTGGGCCGGTCGGACGTCGGCCGGGTGGGAGGCAAGAACGCCTCGTTGGGAGAGATGACCAACCGGCTCGGTGCCGCGGGTGTACGCGTCCCGCCGGGCTTCGCCACCACGGCCGAGGCGTACGAGGAGCTTCTCGCCGGCGGCGGACTGCGCGACTCGGTCGAGGAGCAGATCGGCCGCCTGCACCGAGGCGCCCCGCTCGACGAGGTCGGGGCAGCCATCCGTTCGTCCTTCCTCGCGCAGCCGCTGCCCCCGTCTCTGCGGGAGGCCGTCCTGACCGCGTACGGGCGGCTCGCCGAGGAGAGCGGCCGTGAGACGCCCGAGGTGGCCGTGCGCAGTAGCGCGACGGCCGAAGACCTGCCCGAGGCGAGCTTCGCCGGGCAGCAGGAGACCTTCCTCAACGTCCGCGGCCCTGACGCGCTTCTGGAGGCGTGCGGGCGCTGCTACGCCTCCCTGTTCACCGACCGGGCGATCGACTACCGCGAGCGAATGGGCTTCGACCACCTTGCCGTCGCCCTCTCCGTCGGCGTTCAGCTCATGGTCCGCGCCGACCTCGCCGGGGCCGGGGTCGCCTTCACCCTCGACCCGGAGAGCGGCTTTCCCGAGGTGATCGTCGTGAGCGCCGCCTGGGGCCTGGGCGAGACCGTCGTCAGCGGCCGGGTCGACCCCGACGAGTACACCGTGTTCAAGCCCGGCATGAAGGACCCCGCCCTGGACCCGCTGATCGACGTGCGGATCGGCACCAAGCGGCTCAAGACCGTGTACGCGGACACCGGTCTGACACACACGGTCGACACCCCCGACGCCGAGCGGAACCGACGGGTACTGGCCGACGCGGAGATCCGCGAGGTCGCCGGGTGGGCGGCCGCCGTCGAGGAGCACTACGGCTGCCCGATGGACCTCGAATGGGCGAAGGACGGCCTCACCGGCGACCTCTGGATCGTCCAGGCCCGTCCTGAGACCGTGCAGTCCCGCCGGCGGTCCACGACCCTGCGCAGCTGCAGCCTGACCGGCGTCCCCGGCGATCCCCTCGTGGAGGGCACCGCGGTCGGCGAGGCGATCGGCCAGGGCCCCGTCGTCGCCCTCGACGCCCCCGTCGACCTCGACCGCTTCCCGCAGGGCGGGGTCCTCGTCACCCGCGTCACCGACCCCGACTGGGAACCGGTCATGAAACGGGCGTCGGCGATCGTCACCGACCACGGCGGACGCACCTCGCACGCAGCCATCGTCAGCCGCGAACTCGGCGTCCCCGCCGTCGTCGGAACGGCAGACGGGACCCGGATCCTGAAAGACGGCGACCTGGTGACCGTCTCGTGTGCCGAGGGCGACCGCGGGCGGGTCTACGAGGGCCTGCTCGCGTACGAGGAGACCCTGACCGACCTCGCGGATCTGCCTGCCACGCGCACCCGGGTCATGCTCAACCTGGCGGACCCCTCGGCCGCGTTCCGCTGGTGGCGGCTCCCCGCCGACGGTGTGGGCCTCGCGCGTCTCGAGTTCATCGTCGCGCACCAGGTGAAGGTCCACCCGATGGCCCTGCTGCACCCCGAGCGGCTCGATCCGTCCGACCGTCGTGCGATCGACCGGCTCACCGAGGGGTACCCCGACCGCGGACAGTACTTCGTCGAGCGCCTGGCCCAGGGCATCGCTCGGATCGCCGCCTCTCGCTGGCCCGCCCCCGTCGTCGTACGCACCAGCGACTTCAAGACCAACGAGTACGCCAAACTGCTCGGCGGCAGGCCCTTCGAACCCGACGAGGCCAACCCCATGATCGGCTGGCGCGGTGCGAGCCGCT
Source organism: Streptomyces sp. NPDC057271 (assembly GCF_042668715.1). Lineage (NCBI taxonomy): Bacteria > Bacillati > Actinomycetota > Actinomycetes > Kitasatosporales > Streptomycetaceae > Streptomyces > Streptomyces sp. NPDC057271. The sequence continues at coordinate 7,331 of NZ_JBHUYJ010000152.1, read as the reverse complement.
ACTACAGCGACGGATACCGCGAGGGGTTCGCCCTCGAATGCCGTGCGCTGCGCCGGGTCCGTGAGGGGATGGGACTGACGAACGTGGTCGTCATGATCCCCTTCTGCCGGACTCTCGGAGAGGCGGACCGGGTGCTCGCGGTGATGGCGGAGGAGGGACTCGTACGCGGTGAGAACGGCTTGCGCGTCTACGTGATGGCGGAGATCCCGGCCAACATCATCCTCGCTCAGGACTTCGCGGAACGCTTCGACGGATTCTCGATCGGCAGCAACGACCTCACCCAGCTCACCCTGGGCGTCGACCGCGACTCCGAGGCCCTCGCCGGCGTGTTCGACGAGCGTGACCCCGCTGTCGTCCGCAGCATCCGGACTCTCGCCGCCCGCGCCCATGAGGCCGGTCGCCCTGCCGGACTGTGCGGGCAGCGGCCCAGTGACGATCCGGCGTTCACCGCGATCCTGGTCGACGCCGGCCTCGACTCCATCTCCGTCGCGCCGGACAGCTTCGCAGCGGTCAAACGGCACGTGGCCCGCGCGGAGGCGACGCCGGAATCCGGTGCCGGACGAAGGGAGCGATGACCATGCCGAGGAAGACACGGCGCCGAGTCGCCCGGGACGCCGAGCCGTCGGCCCGGCTCCGTCGACAGGCGGCCACGGACACGCCTCGCGGTCGCCCCGGGAGCCACCACCCGCCCCCGAACGGGGCGAACGGCCGTCCCGGGCGCCCCGTACACACGATCAGGGTGTCGACGCTCTTCCTCTGAACCGATGGCGAACCGGCCGGATCACGAGCAGGGGGGCCGAAAGGAGGACGCGGCCATGACGACCGCAAGGGAAATGATGCACACCGGTGCGAGCTGTGTGCAGGAGGACGAGAGTCTGATGGACGCGGCACGACGCATGAGCGAACTGAACGTCGGCGCGCTGCCCATCTGCGGGCCGGACAACCGGCTGCACGGCATCATCACCGACCGGGACATCGTGGTGAAGTGCCTCGCCAAGGGCAAGGACCCTCACCACATGACGGCCGGACTCCTCGCCCAGGGCAAGCCGGTCACGGTCGAGGCGGACGCCGACAGCGAGCAGGTGCTCCGCACCATGCAGGACCACCGCATCCGCCGGGTACCCGTGATCGACGACCACCGCCTGGTAGGGATGATCAGTGAGGCGGACCTGGCGCGGCACCTGCCCGAGGAACGGGTGGGCCACTTCGTCGAGGAGATCTGTCGCTGACCGCACCGGCACCGTGGCGCGGTCCGGGCCGGTCGGTCCTTCCCGGTGGGGCCCGTTCGGCCCTGTCGCACAGTCCTCTCGGACGCTGCGCCACGTGGCCTCGCGGGCGGACGATCGGGTTAACGGAGTCGGACCGGGCCCCGTACCCGATCCGCCGCCCGTCCGCACCGACTCGGGTCCACGGCGCCGTCCTGGGCCCCGTACACGAGGAGCAGAACGATGAGCGGACACCACGTGGAACGCAGGCACAGCCTCTTCCCCGACTTCGACACCTGGTTCGGCCGGGAGTTCCCCGGACTGCCCGGATGGCGCCCCGGCACCGCCGCTCACTCCATCCCGGTGGAGGTGTCCAGCGGTGACGGCGAGTACGTGCTGCGCGCCGAGCTGCCGGGGATGGACCCCGACGACATCACGATCACCGTCGACGACAACCTCCTCACGGTGAGGGCGGAGCACAGCGAGAGCAAGGAGGACAAGGAGCACTCGGAGTTCCGCTACGGCTCGTTCCGCAGGACCGTGCGCCTTCCCGGCACGATCCCGGCCGACGACGTCGAGGCATCGTACGCGGACGGCATCCTCACCGTCCGCGTCCCGATGCCCGACGAGGAGGAGTCGACGACCGTACGGAAGATTCCGGTGAAGCGGATCGCCAAGCCGGCCGAGGGCGCGGAAGCATGAACGCCTCGCGTGTCCTGGTCGCCCGCGGCAGCAGGAAGCTCGGCGCTCGCGAGCACATGACCGTCGGTGGCGCCGCGACCGCCGAGACGAGAGGTGCACTCCCCACGGGAGGTGCGGCATGCTCCACCGCGAGACGTCGGAGAGCGGGATCACCCCGCCCGGGAGACCCGCGAGGCGCGCCGCCCTGGTCTTCGTCCTGCTCATCGCTCTGATCTGCGGCGCGGTGACGGCCGGGAGGCTGTGGAACGCGGGAGCGGAGGCCGACGGTGAACTCGCCGCGCACCGCCACCAGGTGCAGGCGACCACCACCGGACCGGCCAAGGACCCGCCCGTCGCGACCCGCTACGGAGCGACGCCGAGGTCCGTCGCGCCCGCGGTCTGGGAACAGCCTGACAACGTCCGGCGGACCGGCACGATCCAGGTCCCTCCCCGGACGCCCCAGGGCCGCACCGTGACGATCTGGGTGGACGACACCGGCGCCCCCGCCCGTCCCCCGGGCGCCGCCGACCGCGCGCTGACCTCACTTCTCGGCGGAAGCATCGCCGCGGCCGCCGTCGGAGCGATCGGGGCCGGAGCTCTCGTCCTCGTACGACGGCGGACCGAGGCCCGCCGTCTCGCGGCCTGGGAACAGGAGTGGGAACAGGTCGAACCCGTGTGGTCCGGACGGCTCCGCCGGGGGAGCGCTCCGGGGGCGGACGATGACTGACCGCGCGGCCACGGGGCGGGCCGCCACACCCGCCGAGGTGCTGCCCTTCGACCCCAGCGAGCCCCTGCCCAGGCTGCGCCGGGAACTCGCCACCGGGCCCGACGGGCTGTCCGCCCGCGAGGCCGCCCGCCGGCTCGCCGTCCACGGGCCCAACGAGGTACGGCGTAAGGCCCGCTCCTCCTTCGCTCGGGAGCTGGTCGGGCAGCTGGTCCACCCCCTCGCCCTCCTGCTCTGGGCGGCGGCCGCGTTGGCCTTCGTCGCGGATCTCGGGGTGCTCGGCTGGGCGATCCTGGCGGTCGTCGCCGTCAACGCGGCCTTCGCGCTGCTTCAGGAACGCCAGGCCGAGCGCGCGGTGGAGACCCTCGCGCGCTATCTGCCCGAGCACACCCTCGCCGTACGCGACGGTCGGCCCCTCACGGTGGAGGTCCGCGACCTGGTGCCCGGGGACGTGATCCTCCTGGAAGAGGGCGCCAAGGTACCGGCCGACGCACGCCTCACCGAAGGGGGCGTGGAAGTCGATCTGTCGATGCTCACCGGGGAGTCCGTCCCCGCGGAACGCATGGCTGCCGCCGGGCTCCTCGGCGCTCCGTTGCTGGAGGAGCCGAACCTCGTCTTCAGCGGGACCGTCTGTGTCGAGGGACAGGCCCGTGCCATCGTGTTCGCCACCGGAAGCCACACGGAACTCGGCCGCATCGCCGCCCTCAGCCAGCGGACCCGGCGCGAGGCGAGCCCGTTGGAACGACAGGTCAAGAAGGTCGCCTGGCTCATCGCCGGGGTCGCGACCGGCATGGGAGCCGTGTTCCTGGTCGTCGGGGTGGCCGTCGGGCTGCCGGTGACCGACTCCCTCACGTTCGCCATCGGGCTGCTCGTCGCCAACGTCCCCGAGGGACTGCTTCCGACCATCACGCTGGCCCTCGCCGTCGGCGTCCGCGCGCTGGCGCGCGAGGGTGCCCTGGTGAAGCGGCTCAGCGCCGTGGAGACGCTCGGTTCCACGAGCGTCATCTGCACGGACAAGACCGGCACGCTGACACGCAACCGGATGCGTCTGAGAGCCCTCTGGACCGTGGGGCAGGGAGCGAATCCCGGACCCCGGTCGCAGGAGCTCGTGCGGGCCGGCGCCCTGTGCACCACCGTCACACGCGACGAGGACGGTGAGCTGTACGGGGATCCGACCGAGACCGCCCTCATCGCCGGAGCCGCCGACCACGGGGCCCCGGTGGATCTCGCCCGGCGCGACGAGGGACGGCGCGGACTGTTCCGCTTCGATCCGCGGCTGCGGCTGATGTCCGTCGTCCAGGAGGACGAGGCGACGGGTCGTCTGCGGATCGTCGCCAAGGGAGCGCCCGAGGCGGTCCTCGCCCGGGTCCGTCCTGGCTCCGCCACGGACGCCGCCCGTTCGGCGGCGGAGGAACTGGCCCAGGGCGGCATGCGGGTCCTGGCCGTCGCCGTACGCGACCTGCCGCCGGGCACGGAGCCGCCCCGACGCCGTCAGGACGCCGAGTCGGGACTGACGCTTCTCGGCCTCGTCGGCCTGTACGACCCGCCGCGCCCCGAGGTGGCGGAGGCCGTCCGCCGCTGTCACGAGGCCGGGGTGCGCGTGCACGTCGTGACGGGGGACAGCGGAGCCACCGCCGCGGCGGTCGCCCGGGACGTGGGCATCGGGGTGCCCCGTCTGCACGTGGTCGCGGCTTCCGAGTCCCTGGGCGACGACGAGCTCGACCGGCTTCTCGTGGAAGGCGACGCCGAGATCGTCTTCGCCCGCTCCTCGCCCGAGACGAAGCTCAAGGTGGCCGACACCCTGCGGGCCCACGGCCGGATCGTGGCCATGACCGGCGACGGGGTCAACGACGCCCCCGCGCTGCACCGCGCGCACATCGGGGTGGCCATGGGACGCTCCGGCACCGACGTGGCCCGCGAGGCCGCCACCATGGTGCTCACCGACGACGACTTCGCCACCATCGTGACCGCGGTCGAGTCCGGGCGCCGCGTCTACGACAACGTACGCAAGTTCATCGTCTACATCTTCGCCCACGCGACCCCGGAGATCGTGCCCTTCCTCGTCTTCGCGCTCTCCGCCGGCGCGGTACCGCTTCCCCTCACCGTGCTGCAGATCCTGGCCATCGACCTCGGCACCGAGACCCTGCCCGCTCTCGCCCTCGGCCGGGAACGCTCCGAGCCCGGTATCATGCGGCGGCCGCCCCGGCCACGGCACCAGGGCGTGATCTCCCGCGACATGCTCGTCCGGAGCTGGGGCTACCTGGGCCTGGTGTCGGCGGTCCTCGTCATGGCGGGCTACTTCTACGTGCTGTGGCGAGCGGGCTGGCAGCCGGGCGATCCCACGGACACGGGCAGCCCCTTGCACCACGCCTACGTGACGGCCACCACGGCCACCTTCGCCGGCATCGTCACCTGCCAGGTCGGCACAGCCATGGCGGCGCGCACCGATCACGCCGCGCTGCGCGACATCGGCGTGTTCTCGAATCCGCTGCTGCTCGCCGGAATCGCCTTCGAGCTCGCGTTCACAGCAGTCCTCGTCTACGTGCCCCCGCTCCAGCACCTCTTCGGCACGGCCGCCCTTCCTCCGGACGTCGTCCTGCTCATCATGACCTTCCCGGTCCTGGTGTGGGGCACGGACGAGCTACGGCGCGCCAGGCGGCGACGTCATCTGTCGTCGGTGGCGTGACCGGCCCCGGCCGTCCCGGGTGAGGCGATGCCAAGCCCGCGCCCCCCGCCTCTCAGGATCACCCGCCTCCGCCGCCCGGCGCGGGTCGGGCCGGTCCCGGGGAGCGTCCGTGGTCGTCGGCGTAGGCCCTGAAGACGTGCTCAGGGGCCCCTCCCGTGCGCAGGAAGCGCTCGTCGAGCACGGTGGCCAGGTCCTCCAGTGCCGTGCGCAGCACCGACGCGGAGAGCCGGACGTCCGGATGACGGGCCTCCGACGCCTGGTCCGCCAGGCCGACGGCGTGGCCGAGCTGCCCGGCCAGGGACGTGTTCTCGTCCCCGTCGTAGAAGTAGTACGACTCGGCGTACTGCAGGAAGTCGACGGTGACGGTGGAGAGGGCCGAGGCGAGACCGTCCAGGAGCGCGGCGCCCCCGTCGGAGTCGAGAGCGCCGGCGGTGGCCCGGCTGCGGCGCACGTGGGACAGCCGCAGCGCGAGTGCCCTACGGCGGGCCAGCGCCGGGTAGATGCCGAGGATCCAGGCGACGGTCGCCGACAGCAGGACGAAGCCCACCAGGGCCTCCATCGGGGCGAGGACACGCAGCCAGCCCGAGGCCGGCGCGATGTCCCCCAGACCGAGCGTGGCCAGGGTGACCAGGGAGACGTAGAGGGCGTCGAGCGGGCCCGCGTGCTGGGCGGGGGTGAGCCCCGTGGCGTACGAGAAGTCCTCGGGCATGAGGGGCCAGTAGATGAGCCCCCATCCCACGGCCACGGTGAGCGCCCAGACGGCGAGGACCGTCACCATGCCCATCGGGCCGGCGAGACCCGCAGGTCGCCACCGTGCGCCGGGATGGGTCGACAGCCACCACATGGACCTCATCACCAGCCTGCTCAGACCACCGTGGCGGGTCGGGTGCCACAGGGTGTGGAAGAGGTCCCGGAGGATGAACAGCACCAGGAAAGCGCCTGCGAGCATCGGAAGCCACGTCATTACGGCACTCTTCCCCCGGTGGCGCCTCCCTCCCTCCGTCCGGCCGCCTATCTCAGCCCGGTGGCGGACGGCAGGGGCCGCGGTCGTCCGGGTCAGGTCCACCGCCCACAGTCCGTCCGCGCCGCCTGTACGCCGCGTCGGCCGCCTGTACGCCGCGTCGGGAGACGGGGCGTACAGGCCTTTTTCCTTTTCTCTTTTCTCTTTCTCTTGGCACGGGGGGGGGGAGACCCCACCCCCCCCCCCCCCGGCCCGACACCGCGGCGGTCATCTCGTCCGCGGCCACGTCCCGTCCCGCGCGGTGAGCTCGCAGCGTACGTCCACCACGCCTTCGACCGCGCGGGCAAGGCGGGCCGCGAGCGGTATGAGCGCGCTGTCGTGGACCTCGCCGGAGAGGGTGACGACACCGGCGTCGACACGGACGTCGACCTGGTGGTGGGAGAGCGGGAACAGCTTCCTGACGACGTCTCGGCGCACCTCGGCGCCGAGCTCCTCGTCGGAGCGGAGGAAGACCTTGAGCAGGTCGGACCGGCTCACGATCCCCTGGACCGTGCCGCTCGCGTCGACGACGGGAAGCCGCTTGACGCGGCGGGCGGCCATGAGACGCGCGGCCTGAGGCAGGGACGCCTCCGGGGTGACGGTGACGGCGGGCGACGTCATCAGGTCCTCGGCCCGGCGGGACCCGGCCTTGGCAGTGGCGTCGAGACGCCGCAGCTGTTCCACGAGGCCGAGGCGGTGGTCGTGGAGCTCCTCCTTGAGGAGCAGATCCGCCTCGGAGACCACCCCGACGACACGCCCCTCGCCCTCGACGACCGGGACGGCGGTCACCCTCCACCGCTCCATGGCGGCGACGATCTCCTTGAACTGCGCGTCGGGGCGGACGGCGACGACCTTCTTGGTCATGACGTCGGCGACGGTGAACGGCTGGGATGTCATCGCCCCTACCTCATATGAGGAGCCGTCGCGCCACGGCGGCGGCCACGGCGGCGGCCACGGCCTCGCCCACATCGACGTCCTGTGCGCACAGCTCCCGGACGGCCTGCGCGTCGAATTCGAGGGCGTGGACCTCGGTGG